>URDE01000103.1:0-6313 GCA_900546525.1 uncultured Collinsella sp. | reverse complement strand
CATGCGAACCTCCAGTCCGGACCGCTTCACGGTCCAACTTTCTGTCCGCACCCCCAATGGCCCATTCTAGGAACTATTCCACCGCAACTTAGATTAGGAAACCGCGTAACCTTAAAGCTCCAGTTCGTTTAGACGAAGGATTGCCACGATATAGATCTTGAGTGCTTGCTTGAGCTGCTCCTCGTTGGCGCACTCGTTGGGGCCGTGCATCTGGCCGCCCCATGCGGGCAGCTCCAGGCCGGTCTCCTCTGGGCCAAACGAGACGGCGCGGGCAAAGTTGCGCGCATACGTGCCGCCGCCCATGGCAAAGGGCTCGGCATGCTTGCCCGTGAACTCGTTATAGGTATCGATAAGCGCCTTCACGGCCGGATCGTCGGCAGAGACCGAGAACGGCACCTTTGCACGACCCACACGACACGTCACGCCAAAGCGCCCCACGAGCGGGTCGAGCTGCTCGCGGATGGTATCGGCACTCGTGCTGTCGGGGAAGCGCACGTCGATGACCTGCTCAATATGGCCATCCGCCACGCGAATGACGCCAGCGTTGCAGGTAAGCGGGCCAAACGCCGGACTCGTCGCATCGATACCCAGGCCGCGGCCATAGGCATCCGCATGCACAAAGGCCAGGAACTTGACGAACTCGTGCTCGGCAGGCGTCAGCAGGCGCTCATCGCGTGCACCAAACGCGTCCTCGGCCTCGCGCAGATACGACACGATCAGGCCGACGGCGTTGATGGTGCCCTCAGGCATCGAAGCGTGGCCGCCAATACCGTGGGCGAAAATCTGCGCATGCCCGTTATCAAGCGCCGTGATCTCCAGGCGGTCGACGTTCTCAACGGGCGCCGGCAGCTCATCGGCGGCAATTGCAAGCTCGCAGATGGACTGCGACGGAATGGCATTGCTCGCCTCGGAGCCGCTCCACGACACGATGCGCCCGCCGTCGATCTTGGGGCTCACGAACGTCGCCCCAAACTGGCCCTTCTCGGCATTGCAGACCGGGAACTCGGCATCGGGCGTAAACAGAAAGTCAGGATTCGCGTAGTTCTCCAGATAATGGTGAACGTCGGACATGCCCACTTCCTCATCGCAGCCCAGCAGCGCGCGGAAGGTGTAGCGCGGAACGATGCCGTGCTTGAGCAGGTAGGCGCCGGCGTAGAGCGACAGCACGGCCGGACCCTTGTCGTCGATCACGCCGCGGCCGAGCAGCCAGCCCTCGCGACGCTCCATCGCAAACGGGTCGGTGTTCCAGCCGGGGCCTGCGGGCACCACGTCCACATGACAGATAGTCGCAAGCTGCTTATCGCCGCGGCCCGGGATATCGGCAATGCCCACATAACCCTCGTCATCGCTCGTCTGGTAGCCGAGCTTTTGCGCGATGCCGAGCGCGCAATCGAGCGCATCACGAACCGGGCGGCCAAACGGCGCACCGGGCTCTGCATCGGCAGCAACGGCCACAGACGGATAGCTCACCAGCTGCTCGATATCGGCGACGACATCTTCCCAGACCTCGTCGACATACTCGGCAACGCTCTGCTCCACCTGATTCATGGACGACCTCCTTACCAATGAGCGACGGATACGCCCGCCCCTCACATTACGTCTATTAGATAGCGAAAAGTTTAGCAAGCTCGGCCACCGAGTGCACCACCGCATCGGCGCCCGCTGCCTCGTGCTCCCCCGGCGCCGCCGCACCCGAATAAATGCCGATGCACGGCACGCTCATCGCGTGCGCGCCTTCCACGTCGTTAAAGCGATCGCCGATCATCACGGCATCGCCCGCCGTCGCGCCGAGCGCCGCCAGGGCATCGCGAACCGAATCGGCCTTGGTCTCGCGCCCCTGCGACGGATTCATGCCGACCACCGCCTCAAACTGAGAAAGCCCGAGCTCACGTACCATATCGATGCACTTTGCCTCCATGCGCGACGTCGCCACGGCCATACGCTTGCCCCGGGCGGCCAACCCATCCAGAAACTCGGGGACCCCGTCGAACACGGGATACTCCTCCGGTCCCAGCTCATCAAAAAAGGCACGGTACTCGTCGGCCACCACAAGCGACTCCTCGCGGGAAAAGCCGTAAAAGTCGTGAAAGCTCTTCCACAGGGGCGGCCCGATCATGCGGCGCAGATCACCCATCTGCGCCTCCGAAAACCCGCGCGCAGCCAGCGTCTTGCACGTCGAGGTCATCACCGCCCGGCCCGTATCTGCCACCGTGCCGTCAAAATCGAACAGCACGACCGGCCGTTTGCCTATCTCCAACGCCTCCATCGGCATTCCTCTTCCCCAGTTGACGATTTCCACACCGACACTTCAAACTGTTGACTATTCAACAATTGAACCTAGTAATGTGGAACGACTCAACTATACTTGTCGCACTTTGCTCTCAGAAGGCGGCGCGCAAGCGCCCCAACGAAAGGTGCAATTATGTCTTTTGCCATCATAACCGACTCCACGTCGGACATCTCCCCCGCCCGCGCCCAAGAGCTCGGCATTTACGTGATTCCGCTGCATGTGATTATCGAGGGCGAGGACCTACTCGACCAGGTGCAGATTACCGCTGAGGAATACGTCGCCCGCATGGCCGGCTCCGAGCAGCTGCCGCACACCTCGCAGCCGAGCGCCGGCGAGTTCAAGGCACTCTTTGACCGCGTGCTCGCCGACGGCCATGATAGCGCCATCTTTATCTCGCTGTGCAGCGAGTGGTCCGCCTGCTATGCCAACGCGTGCCAGGTTGCCGATACCCACGAGCTCGACGTGCGCTGCATCGACTCGCGCACCGGCTCGGGTGCCGAGGGCCTGCTGGTGGAGTACGCGCTGGCCATGCGCGAGGACGGCCACAGCCTGGACGAGACCGAGGCGCAGATCCGCGCGACGCTGCCCGACGCCCACCTGCTGCTGATTCCCCGCACGCTCGAGAACCTCGTTAAGAACGGCCGCGCACCTAAACTCGCCGGCCAGCTCACCCAGATGCTCAACATTCGCCTGGCCGTTTCGCCGGAGTGGAAATCGGGCGAGATCAAGGCAATCAAAAAGGGCCGCGGCGCCAAGCGCATCGTTGCCAACACCATGGCAGATTGCCTCGCGTTTTTGGACGAGCACCCGGGCTCAAGCGTGCGCGTGCTCACGACCGGCGCCGCCGAGGAGCAGGAACTCGTCAGCCAAGCGCTCGCAGGCCAAGTCTATGTAGACGCCGGCACCGGCCCCATCGGCTGCACCATCGCCACCCATGTAGGCGTCGATGCCATCGCCATCAGCTACTGCCCCCGCTACCAGCCAACTCACTAGGGACGCCCACATCAGCTGCGGTGGAATAGGGACTGTTTTTGGCTTATTAGCCGCCAATCAATCCCTATTCCACCACAACTTAGAAGCAGTTCATTTGGGACGGGCTAAAAAGACTGGTATCAAACGTTTCAGACCAGTCTTTTTAGCCCATCCCATTTTACCTACCCTACATCAGCCCGCTCAGGGCGATGTCGACGGCCTCGTTGAGGTCGTCGGTAATGTGCACCAGCTCCGGATCGAGCGGGCTAATCATACCGGCGTCCATCACCGGGCCGTTGAGCCAGTCGAACAGGCCCTGCCAGTACTCGGTGCCCACCAAAACGAGCGGCATACGCTTGACCTTGTGCGTCTGCACCAGCGTGAGCACCTCGAACATCTCGTCGAGCGTACCAAAGCCACCGGGAAACACGATGGCGCCCGAGCTGTATTTGACGAACATGGTCTTGCGCACAAAGAAGTAACGAAAGTCCATGCCAAGGTTCACGTATTTGTTGAGCCCGTGTTCGTGCGGAAGCTCGATACCCAAGCCGACCGACTTGCCGTTCACGCTCGCCGCTCCCCTGTTGGCCGCCTCCATGACGCCGGGGCCACCGCCGGTGATAACCGCCACGCCGCGCTGGGCGATTTTGCGGCCGACCGTGCGAGCCGCCTTGTAGAGCGGATCTGTCTTGGGCGTACGGGCACTGCCGAAGATGGTCACCGCAGGACCAAGCTCGGCAAGCGCGCCAAAGCCATCGACGAACTCTGCCTGAATGCGCAGCACGCGCCAGGGGTCGGTGTGCAACCAGTCGGTCGAGTCCTCGGGTGCCAGCAGGTTGGCGTAGGTGTTGTCCTTGGGAATCATGGGGCCGCGCATGACCACGGGACCGCGCCGGTACGTCTCGTCGTAAGCCGGCTCGCCCTCGACGTTCTCATTCTTAATCATGGGATACTCCTATCGAAAATAGAAACGGGCGGGGTCGACGCCATGCGTCAAACACCCGCCCGAACATCAACTATTCGGTATGGTACCCACGATGCATCATGCGCTTGCAAGGCATCGGTCAGCGGTCGCGCAACCGATGCCGGCGCATGCGATGCCCGGTGCTGGTTGTGCACGGTCGATTGGCACGTGGCCTCGACACCGCGCGAGCGCCCCCGCAAACGCGCCCGCAGCTCTTAGTAATCCACCGCCGCAGGGCTGTTCATCCAGTCGCTCACGAACGCGCCGTAACGGCCCTCGATAATGGCCTGGCGGGCACGCTGCATAAGGTTGAGCAGGTAGTAGATATTGTGCATCGACAGCAGAATGCCACCGAGCATCTCCTTCTGCGTGACCATGTGGCGAATGAGCGCGCGGCTGTAACCGCCCGTGCACACCGGGCAGGTGCAAGTGGGATCGATGGGACCGTCGTCGTGCGCAAAACGCGCGTTGCGGAAGTTGAGGCGACCCTCGCTCGAAAACGCCGTGCCCATGCGGCCGGTGCGCGTCGGCAGCACGCAGTCGAACATGTCGATGCCCACGCCCACACCGCGCACGAGCGTCGTCGGGTTGCCGACACCCATCAGGTAGCGCGGCTTGTGCTTAGGCATGTACTCGGAAACCAGCGGTGCCAGCGTCTCGAACATGGTCTCGTGGTCCTCGCCCACCGAATAGCCGCCGATGCCGTAACCCGGGAAGTCGCCGCACTCCTCCAGATGGCGCAGCGAGCGCAGGCGCAGGTCCAGATGCATGCCGCCCTGAACGATACCAAAGAGCGCCTGGTCATCGCGGGTATGCGCCTTATAGCAGCGCTCGGCCCACATACTCGACAGCTCAACGGCGCGCTCAACGTAGGCGCGCGTGGCGGGATAGCCCGGGCACTGGTCGAGCTGCATGCAGATGTCGGAGCCGAGCTTCATGGCGATTTCCATGTTGTCCTCGGGCGTCCAGAACACGTGACGGCCGTCGTAGTCGTTGACGATAAAGCGCACACCCTCGTCGGTGAGCTTGACGGCGTCGTTGTGGCTGAACACCTGGAAGCCGCCCGAGTCGGTAAGAATGGGACCGTGCCAGTTCATAAATTTGTGCAGGCCGCCCAGCTCGGCGATGGTGTCCTCGCCGGGACGCATGGACAGGTGATAGGTATTGGCAAGCACGATCTGGGCACCGAGCTGCTTGACGGTCTCGGTAGGGATACCCTTGACGTTTGCCTTGGTGCCCACGGGCATAAAGATTGGCGTCTCGATGTCGCCGTGCGGGGTGTGCAGCACGCCAGCACGCGCGTGCGTCGTCGGGTCCTCGGCGATCAGGTCGAATTTAAAAAGGCTCTGGTCCATAAACTGGAACTCCTTGGTTGCGGTTCATACGCAAACCATTATACGGGCAACCCGCAAGGAGCACCGACTCGACAGAAACTGGTGCAAAGGGGCCATAGTCGTTTAAGTACGTCCCCAGCGACTACATCCAACAGCCAAGGCAACGCCGATGTTCTAGCAACGTCAGCGAGCGGTCGCCAGAGCGAACAAATTGGCATGAAAAGAGGGCGGCATAGACCTTCTGGTCATGCCGCCCTCTTTGAATGACAAGTTGTCGCTCTGGTGACCGCGCAGCGTCGAGCCGTTACGCGGTTTGGTAAAACCGCGTAACCCCTAAGGCCGCTGGCCCATGCCACCCTCGAGGGTGACGGTCTCGCCGTTCATGTACTTAAAGTCGGGGCCGCAGAGCTGAACGACCACGCGGCCGATCTCCTTCTCGACGTCGCCGTAATGACCCGCCGGCGGCATATGGACGTTGGCCTTGAACGCCTCGGGATAGGCATCCTGGAAGTTCTCGAGCGCAGCGGTCCAAGCAAGCGGGCACACGATGTTGACGTTGATGCCGTCCTTGCCCCACTCGTTGGCGGCAACGCGGGTCAAGCCGCGGATGCCTTCCTTGGCGGCGGCGTAGCTGCACTGGCCGTAGTTGCCAAACAGACCGGCGCCCGAGGCAAAGTTGACCACGGAACCCTTGGTCTCCTTCAGGTACGGATAGGCCTTCTGCATGTACAGATAGGTGGCATACAGGCCAGA
>URDE01000102.1:0-6344 GCA_900546525.1 uncultured Collinsella sp. | reverse complement strand
CGATTCCCTTCCCCGCCACCTTGAATTGACTAGGACCTCTGCAAAGGGGTCCTTTTCTTTTATGTGGACCATGCATGGAATCGAACCCCGTGAGGGCGCGGAGCTGAGGAAACGCGCAAGCGTTTTCCAGCGTAGCTCGCAAGGCGCGCAAGCGCCGCGGCGGTCCGTCCGCGCAGCGCGCGGACGCGATTCCCTTCCCCGCCACCTTGAATTGACTAGGACCTCTGCAAAGGGGTCCTTTTCTTTTATGTAGGGTTCCGCGGAAAATGCATCCCAGAATTGGGCTTTAGAGCGGGATGCGCTTTCCGGCGCTTGCTTCCGACGTGCGGCACATCTCGGCGCGCTAGCTCGGGCCCGCCCCAGACATTCCTCCCGCTTTTGCGCCACTTTACAGACCGTTCGGTCGTCTGTCCGCACGCGCGGGTATACTCAAAACGATACTTTTCCTATGCAATACGATGCAGGCTCGGCCTGCACGATCCGAAGGGGGCAGTGATGGAGAGGATACTCGGCGTTAATCTCTCTGGCTGGTTTATTCCCGAGCCTTGGGTGACCCCGTCGCTATACGCGGCGACCGGTGCATCCAACGCGGCCGAGCTGCAGGAGGCCATGGGCACCGCCGCCTATAACGAGCGCATGCGCCGTCATTACGAGACGTTTGTGAGTGAGGATGATTTTCGCCGCATGGCGCAGATTGGCCTCAATGCCGTGCGTTTGCCGGTGCCCTGGTATGCCTTTGGCTCACAGGAGTCCGATGCGTCCTACATCTCGGTTGTCGACTACATTGACCGTGCGATTGAGTGGGCTGCCAAGTACGATATCCGCGTGCTGCTCGATCTGGCGACGGTGCCCGGTGGCCAGGGCGATTCCAATGACTCGCCCACCACGCCGGAGGCTGTTGCCGAGTGGCATTCGTCCACCAACGGTCGTCATGTCGCACTCGACGTGCTCGAGCGCTTGGCCGATCGCTACGGCGAGGCCGAGAGCCTGCTGGGCATTGAGCTGCTGGACACGCCGCAGATGAGCGTCCGCAAGAGCCTCTTTACCATGACGGATGGAATTCCGGCCCACTACTTGCGCAATTTCTATCGCGATGCCTACGAGCTCGTCCGTTCGTATATGCCCGAGGATAAGATCGTCGTCTTCTCGTCTTCGGGGCATCCCAGCGAGTGGAAGCATTTTATGCGCGGCGCCAAGTACAAGAACGTCTACATGGATCTTCACCTGTACCATTACCGCGACGAGTATGCACTCGACATCACGAGCCCCCGCGGGCTGACGACGGCGATTTCGCGTAACAAGCGCGAGCTTAAAGAAGCGATCTCGACAGGGTTCCCCGTGCTGGTGGGCGAATGGTCGGGCGCGGCGATCTTTGCCAACTCGTCGGTTACGCCCGAGGGCCGCAATGCCTACGAGCGCGTGTTTATCGCCAACCAGCTGGCTTCGTTTGCGCCGGCTGCCGGTTGGTTCTTCCAAACGTGGAAGACCGAGAAGCGCATTGCAGCATGGGACGCCCGCGCGGCACTCGGTACGCTCGAGCGCGGCATGATTGAATAGGTTGATATGACGCAAAACAGCGCCCATACGGGCAAACTCTATGTGGTCGGCACGCCCATCGGCAACCTGGGCGACCTGTCCCCGCGCGTTGGCGAGGCCTTTGCCGCCGCTGATGCCATTTGCTGCGAAGACACGCGTGTGACGTCAAAGCTGCTGATGCATCTGGGCATTTCCAAGCCGCTTGTCCGTTGCGACGAGAATGTGATCGCCAGTCGCGCCGCCGGCCTGGTCGACCGCCTGCTGGCGGGGGAGACCCTCGCCTTTGCCTCGGATGCCGGCATGCCGAGTGTGTCCGACCCCGGCCAGGCGCTGGTCGAGGCAGCGCGTGAGGCCGATGTGCCCGTCGAAGTTATCCCCGGGCCCTCTGCTTGCGTCACGGCGCTCGTTTCGTCCGGCATTCCCTGCGAGCATTTTTTCTTCGAGGGCTTTTTGGACCGAAAGCACGGCGACCGCGTGCGCCGTTTGCAGCGCCTTGCCGTAGTACCCGGCGCGCTCATCTTCTACGAGTCTCCACATCGCATCGTGGCGACGCTCGAGGCCGTGGCGGAGGTCTTTCCCCAGCGTGAGGTTGCCGTCTGCCGCGAACTCACCAAGCTGCACGAGGAGGTCTTGCGCGGGCCCGCTGCCCAGCTCGCCGAGGAGCTGCGTGCTCGCGGCGAGGTAAAGGGCGAGATTGCGCTGGTCATCGCGCCGCCGAGCGAGGACGAGGAGGCTGGCATCGTACCGGTTGGCGCCGCGGCAGCGGATCCCGACGAGGCCCTGCGCGAGGATATCCGCGCCGCGCTCGAGGAGGGGGAGCCCGCCTCTGCGGTGGCCAAGCGCCTGTCTCAGAAGTATTCGCGCCGCAAGCGCGATGTCTATGCCATGGTGCTCGATATGCAATAGATGGAGGATATCCAGCCCTTGCGCTAGAATCATCCCCTGTATGCAACGTTTTTCTGGAGGACAAACCCCATGGATCAAAGCAAGCCTTCGTTCTTTATCACGACGCCCATCTACTACGTCAACGCCGATCCGCACCTGGGCACGGCTTATTCCACCATCATCGCCGACGTTCAGGCTCGCTATCGCCGCTCCGCTGGCTACAACGTTAAGTTCCTGACCGGCATGGACGAGCACGGCGAGAAGGTCGCCGAGGCCGCAGCCAAGCATGGCATGACGCCGCAGGAGTGGACCGACAGCCAGGCTCCGCACTTCAAGGAGCTTTGGAGCAAGCTCGAGATTTCCAACGATGACTTCATTCGCACCACCGAGCCGCGCCAGCATCATGCCGTGCAGTACCTGTGGGAGCGCATGAAGGAGTCCGGTTACCTGTATAAGGGCAGCTACGACGGCTGGTATTGCGTGCCTGACGAGACCTACTTCACCGATACGCAGGTCCAGAAGGGCGACGAGGAGTACGGCAGCGTCGGCCAGCACCTGTGCCCCGACTGCCACCGTCCGCTTGAGCGCGTGCAGGAGGAGTCCTACTTCTTTAAGCTTTCCGCCTTCCAGGACAAGCTGCTCAAGCTTTACGACGAGCACCCCGACTTTGTCGAGCCTGCGTTCCGCATGAACGAGGTGCGCAGCTTTGTCGAGGGCGGCCTTAACGACCTTTCCGTGAGCCGCACGAGCTTTGACTGGGGCATTCAGGTCCCGTTTGACGAGGGCCACGTGACCTACGTGTGGTTCGATGCGCTGCTCAACTATATGACGGCCGTCGGCTACGGCGTCGACACCGACGAGGCGCGTGCCGAGCTGGCCTATCGTTGGCCCGCGCAGTTCCACATCGTGGGTAAGGACATCATCCGCTTCCACTGCGTCATTTGGCCCGCCATGCTCATGGCCATCGGTGAGGCCCTGCCCGAGCACGTCTTTGCCCACGGCTTCCTGACCGTGCGCAATGCCGAGACCGGCAAGGCCGAAAAGATGTCCAAGAGCCGCGGCAACGCCATCGCTCCGCAGGACGTTATCGACATGCTGGGCGTCGAGGGCTATCGCTATTACTTCATGACCGACGTCGTCCCCGGCACCGACGGTGCCATCAGCTTCGATCGCATGGAGCAGGTCTACAACGCCGACCTGGCCAACAGCTGGGGCAACCTTATCTCGCGTTCGCTCAACATGAGCGGCAAGTACTTTGACGGTTGCGCGCCCGCCAAGCCCGCGTCGTTCGATGCGTTCGAAAACCCGCTGGCAAAGATCGCCGATGGTCTGGTCGAGCGCTACATGGCCAAGATGGACGTGCTCGATTACGGTGGAGCTAAGGACGAGGTCATGGAGCTCATCCATGCCGCCAACCACTACATCGAGGACTCCGAGCCCTGGGCGCTTGCCAAGGACGAGACCAAGGCTGACGAGCTGGCATTTGTGATCTACAACCTGCTCGAGGCTATCCGCATTGCCGCTCACCTGCTGATGCCGCTCATGCCCCAGACTTCTGCCGAGGCCCTGCGCCGCCTGTCGTGCGAGGACGAGGCCGCGAGCGACGACCTCAAGGGCATTTGCGCTTGGGGCTTGCTTGCCGGTGGTCAGCCCGTCGAGAAGGGCGAGCCGCTGTTCCCGCGTCTGGGCTAAGCCGCCGCGCGCCATATCGGCAATTTGCTGTTTAGATGTAAGGGCATGGCCGCAACGGTCCATGCCCTTTTGTTTCAAGACGCCGCCACCATGCTAAGGAGGCAACTATGACAACTTCGCCTTTGGCAAACCCCACGGCAACAAGGGAGCTGCTGGAGGAGTTTGGCCTTGCGACCAAGCATCGCCTGGGCCAGAACTTCCTGATCGACAACCATGTAATTGAGCGCATTTGCGAGCTTTCCGAGCTTGCGGGCGATGAGCGCGTGCTCGAGGTCGGTCCGGGCGTTGGTACGCTCACGCTTGCGCTGCTGCAGGAGGCGGCGTGCGTCACGTCGATCGAGGCCGACCCCGAGCTCGAGCCGGTGCTCGATGCCCATGCCGCTGACTACGCCAACTTCCGCTTTATCATGGGCGACGCGCTCAGGGTGACGCCGGAGCAGATTGAGCAGGTTGCGGGCGGTGAGCCGACGGTATTTGTCGCGAACCTGCCCTATAACGTGGCGGCGACGATCATCCTGCAGTTCTTCCAGACGATGCCCGCGCTCAAGCGCGCCGTCGTCATGGTTCAAAAGGAGGTTGCCGATCGCATTGCCGCAGTGCCGGGCAATAAGACCTATGGCGGCTATACGGCAAAGCTCGGTCTGTATGCGCAGGTGACGGGTCGCTTTGAGGTGCCGCCGCGTTGCTTTATGCCGGCACCGCACGTGGACTCGGCCGTCGTGCGTATCGACCGTGTTGACGGCGTGGTGCCCGAAGGACTCGATCGCGAGTTTGTGGCCCGCGTGATTGACGCCGCATTTGCTCAGCGTCGCAAGACCATCCGCAATTCCATGAGCGCCAACGGCTTTGCCAAGGACGTGCTCGATGCCGCCTTTGAGGCTTGCGGTATCTCACCCACCACGCGCGCCGAGACGCTCGATGTTGCTGACTTTGTCCGCCTGGCCCAGGAGCTAATCCATGATGCCTAATGCCGAACGCGTGACGTTTACCAAGAAAAAGAAGACGGCTGCTTGTCCCGTGCCCTTGGCACCGCTTGCCGACACGCATGCGCATCTGCTTTCGTTCTGGGGCAAGGAGGTGCCCGAGACGCTCGTGCGCGCCAAAGCCGCGGGCGTCGACCTGCTGGTGACGATGCTCGACCCCATCGCCGACAAGCGCAGCGTGACGGACTATAGCGACTGGCTCGTGCGCGAAATTCTGCCGATGCGGGATATTCCGCAGATCAAGTATCTCGCTGGCGTTCACCCCTATGGCGCGCCGGATTATACCGACGACATTCACGCACAGGTCGTTGCCGCGCTCGATGACCCTTTGTGCGCCGGTATCGGCGAGATCGGCCTGGACTACCACATGGATTACGATGACGACATCGCGCCGGCGCCCCATAGCGTGCAGATTGATTGCATGGCACGTCAGCTCGAAGTTGCCGTGCGCCGCAATGTGCCGGTGGAGCTGCACCTGCGGCATGAGGACTCGGATGGGGAGCGCACCTCGCATATGGATGCGTACAACGTGTTGCGCGAGGTGGGTGTGCCTCAGGCCGGTTGCGTGCTGCACTGCTTTGGCGAGGATCGAGCCACGATGGAGCGCTTTGTGGGTTTGGGCTGCTATATCGCCTATGGCGGCGCGGCCACCTTTAAGCGCAACGAAGACGTGCGCGAGGCATTTGCGGCGACCCCGCTCGATCGCGTTTTGTTCGAGACGGATTGCCCGTATATGGCGCCGGAGCCCATTCGTGGTCTTGAGTGCGAACCGGCAATGATTTCTATCACGGCAAACACGCTGGTCAACGACCGTGTCGATCGTACCGGCGAGGATGCTGAGGCAATCGCGCGAGCAGCTTGGGAAAATGCCTGCAAACTTTTTCAAAAATAGTTCTTGCGTTCGCGATGGTGCTCCGTTATTCTAATTCCTGCACGCGGGCGTGGCGGAATTGGCAGACGCGTACGGTTCAGGTCCGTATGGGGGCAACCCCATGAAGGTTCAAGTCCTTTCGCCCGCACCATTAAATGAAAGAGCTCCCAGCAATGGGGGCTTTTTTGTTATGGGCCCATCGCGGGGACTTGAACCTGTGAAGGAGCGAGCGTAAAGAAAACGCGGAGCGTTTTTAGCGAGCTGGCGAGGACGCCGGCAGGCGGCCGAAGCCGGCGCGGATCCGCGAAGCAGATACGCGGACGTCCTTTCGCCCGCACCATTAAATGAAAGAGCTCCCAGCAATGGGGGCTTTTTTG
>URDE01000101.1:0-6442 GCA_900546525.1 uncultured Collinsella sp. | reverse complement strand
CATAGGGATGGCCAATGAGCGTAAAGCCGATAAAGGCGAGGATGCCACCGCAGATGGACGTCACGACCATGCCGCGCATATAACCGCCGACCGAGCGCGAAAGAATCGCGACCATAAAGCGGTACGAGGTCTCTTTTTCCTGTCCGATGATGGTACAGACCTCGTGGTACATACGGGGATAATCACAGGCAAGCCAGTAGGCAAGCACCAAACCCAGGAAGATTACGAACAGCTGCGAGGCCGTGTTGGTGATCAGCGGGAACACGCCGCGACCGAGCTCAGCGGCGATTTGCGATACGTACTTGGACGCCACAGTAACCAGCGAGGACAGATTATCGTCCAGGTACTCCTTGAGCGGCGTGTTGTTGAGCGTCTTAGCGTGCGAAATCATCTCGTTGAGATCACCGCCCGCAACGCGAAGCTGCTCAGGCAGACGGCTCAGGACTTCCATAATCTGACCGAGCAAAATAGGCGACAGGATGCAGACGACGCCGACGAGCACTGCCACAACCACGATCAGCGCGATGAGCGAACCGATGCCACGACCGACGCCGTGATGCTCGAGCCAGTTAGTGATCGGCGACATCACAAAAGCGATGATGGAACCGACAGCGAGAAACTCGATAACCGGCGCCAGGATACCCATAAGGTTAAAGATGACGGCTGCGATGACAATGCAGCCGACGACAGCCCAAATGCGAAGCGTCAGAATACGAGTATCGCGCAGCGTGCGGTCGGTTTGTTGGGGGTGCTCAATCATGAACGAACCATCACTCCGTCGGGGTCGATCTTGTCCTGTATCTTCTTAAGGGTACGGCGCAGCAGGCGCGAAACCTGCACCTGCGAGATACCCAACTTCTTAGCGATCTCGATCTGGGTCATGCCCTTCACAAAGCGCAGCTCGATAACCTCACGCTCACGCGGCGAGAAATCGCGGATGGCTTCCTCGATCACCAGGCGGTCATCGGTAAAATCGAGCTCGTTGTCGTCATCGGCATAGCGGTCGAGAATCGAGGGGGCATCATCGGAATCGGACGCGCCAGGAGCCTCGATGGGCACCGAGGTATAGGCCGAAGACGATTCCATGGCCTCCAGCACCTCGTCGACGGTCACACCCAGGTACTCAGCGATTTCTTCAACCTTAGGCGAGCGCTGCAGCTCGTTAGTGAGCTTGTCGGTAGCTTGGTTAACCTTGGCAGAAAGCTCCTGCAAACGGCGCGGCACGCGCACGCTCCAGCCCTTATCACGGAAGTGACGCTTAATCTCGCCCAGGATGGTAGGCGTGGCAAACGTCGTGAACTCGAGTCCGCGCTCGGGGTCAAAGCGGTCGATAGCCTTGAGCAAACCCAGATAGCCGACCTGCATGAGGTCGTCGAGCGGCTCGCCGCGGTTCTTAAATTTGTTGGCAAGAAACCTTACCAGGTTCATATGGGACATGACGAGCTGCTCACGTGCGTCCGGATCACCGGTCTCTTTGTAGCGACGAAACAGCTCGCGGGTTTTCTCCTTGTCCCAAGCGGTCTTACCGCTCCGGGAACGTTCGGTCATATTAGATATCCGCCTTGAGGTCGAGGGAAAGCGTCAGGGGCGCCGCAGTCTTTTCGTAGGAATCGCACACGCTCGCCAGAATGAGCTCGGCATACACGGCAGCCTGGTCATCCTCATCGACAGTCGCCTGATCGCCAAAGGTAAAGGTCATGCCCACATGCGATTCGTCGACGTCGAATTTGATCGAAATGTCATCGGAATCAACGGCCGTGCAGCCAAAGATAAAGGCTTCCTCGGCAGCCATACGAA
The DNA here is from genome assembly GCA_900546525.1 of uncultured Collinsella sp. GTDB lineage: Bacteria > Actinomycetota > Coriobacteriia > Coriobacteriales > Coriobacteriaceae > Collinsella. The sequence goes on along the minus strand of URDE01000101.1, from coordinate 4,645 downwards.
TGTCCTCGATGCGATCGACGGACATGGAGCACAGCGCACCAACGTTGGCGGCCGTCATACGTACGAGGCGTGCCAGACGCGGATCCCCGGCAACAGTCAGCGTGATGGGGCAAGTTGCTTCGCTACTCATCGCAGGACTCCTCGGAGGTCTCGGCGGGCGTGTAGGTGTAATACTGGGCTGCTTTAGCAGCAGGCTTCTGTGCATCATCGTCACCAGCAGCGGCATCGTCCCCGGCTTCGTCAATCAGGACACGCTCGGTCGGCTGCTCGGCTTCGGCGGCAGCGGAAAGCGTGCGCTCGGCGTCGGCCGCGGGAGCCTTCACCTTGTTAAAGAGTTTCTGCACGGCACCAGCAGCAGAATCAGTCACGCTCGATACGGCATTGCTGGCCTCGGCCACGCTGCCCGTAACCTCGGAAATGTCGCGAACCACAGCTTCGACCTCTACGAGATTGGAGGTAAGGGCGTCGACGGCGGTCTTGCTCGACTTGAGGAGCGGCTCAACCTGAGCCAACGCGGGGGTGAGCTCATCGACAGCGCCATCGAGCTTTGCTACCACCGGCTGTGCCTCGGCGATGGTGTTGTTAAGGTCGCTCACGGTCTTATCGAGCGAATCAACGACGGTGCGGGTCTTTCGCAGCGTGAGCGCGAGCTCGATAACAGCCCACACACCGGCAACGGCGAGCAGCAGCAGGGCGATTTGAATGGGACTCATACAAGCCTCCCGAAGGAATCGAAATACAGACGCTGTTCATGGTACCCCAAAGAAGGGGAAAGATACCCAAAGGGAATGTGCGAGGTCCAAGGGACTTACTTGGGCGCTCTGCCGCTACGGTCGCGCTCGCTTTGCTCTACGCGCCACTCTTCCCAGCCACGGCCCGCAGGCTGCCAAAACGCACCGCGCTCCAGCCCCTCGGGCAAATAACGCTGATCGACCCAGCCTTCGGGATAATCATGCGGATACTTATACACACCGTATTCGTCGCTGCCCGGGCGATGACGATCGCGCAGATAACTCGGCACCTCGCGGAGCCCACTTGAATGAATATCGGCCAACGCCGCATCGATCGAAGCCTCGCACGCGTTCGATTTAGGCGCCAAGCACACATAGAGAGCAGCCTGAGCCAGATTAATACGGCACTCGGGATAGCCAATGACCTCGGCAGACTTAAACGCGGCATGTGCCACCAAAAGCGCCTGTGGGTCGGCGTTGCCAACATCCTCAGAAGCCTGAATCATAATACGACGAGCGATAAACTTAGGATCCTCCCCCGCGTCAATCATGCGCGCGAGCCAATAAATCGTGGCATCGGGGTCGCTACCGCGCATAGACTTAATAAACGCACTGATGATGTCGTAGTGCATGTCACCGTTTTTGTCGTACGAAAAGCCACGGCGCGGATTGGCAATCTTCACGTCGTCAACAGTGATGGGATAGCGCTCCCCCGCCGCCGGCGCGGGCGTTCCCTCGGTATCGGGGCGCGTGACGGCAATCTCGCTCGCAAGCTCAAGCGTCGTGAGCGCCGATCGAGCGTCACCCGCTGCCAGTGTGCAAATGGTCTTAACCGTATCCTCATCGGCCGAGAACTTACCGTTCAAACCCTGCGGCGCCTCGAGCGCACGCTCAATAAGCGTGGCGATATCCTCGTCTTTAAGATGCTCAAGTTCCACCACGCGACCGCGCGAGAGCAATGCCGAGTTGACCTCGAAGTACGGATTCTCCGTCGTGGCGCCAATCATAATGACGGTACGGTTCTCAACTGCATGCAGCAGGGCATCCTGCTGCGACTTGGAAAAGCGATGAATCTCATCGATAAAAAGAATGGTGCGGCGGTCGTACGTATTCAGGCGCGTCTTAGCCTCGTCGATCACGCGACGAAGATCCTTTACGGTGCCCGTCACAGCGCTGACCTCGACAAACTCGCTCTTAGTATGGTTGGCGATAATATGTGCCAGCGTCGTCTTGCCCGTACCGGCCGGCCCATACAAAATCACACTCGACAGCACGTCGTGCTCAATCGCGGCACGCAACCACGAACCCTTACCGACGGCCTTTTGCTGGCCCACATACTCGTCGAGCGAATTGGGCCGCATGCGCACCGCAAGCGGCGCATTCTGAAAGGAACGCTCGCGCGTCGAAGCAGAAAAAAGGTCGTCCATAGCCATCCCGTGCGTCAATCAAAAACGTTTTCCACCAACAGTATACCGAATAAATACGAACTACCGTTCGTTAATATAGGTACGGTGCGGAAACTTCAATCCCGGGAACAGCTTGCTCGTAAGCTCGCAGAAATAGCCGTCCGTCATGCTCGCGATGTAATCCACCACCGCTTGATCCTTGTCGTCCTGCCAGGCATAGGTGCGATCGTAGTAGAAAAGCTGCCGCTCAATGCGAGAAATGTGGTGCTTAAAGATATACGAAGACTCGTCGCCTTCGTTTATATCCTGCAGGCAACGGTCGTAGAGCTTTTCGAAGGCCTCGCGCAGCTCCGCTTCGGAGTCGCCTTCAATGCCGCCCTTGCTATAGATCTTCTCGTAGTTCTCGCGCTTGGCTCGGCGGATCTCCTCAAACAGGTCCTCGCTCATCTCGATGCGTGGCTTACCATAGCTGTGCTCGACGATATCGATGGAGGCATGCGTAAGGATCCAGCTGTTGTATGCCCCGCCCAGGTCATCGTCAAAGGCGTCGGGTGACAGCAGACCCGCCGAAATGGCGTCTTGGCGATCGCGCCCCACGTAGGCAAGGATATCCGAGATGCGAACCACGCAGCCCTCGAGCGTCATGGGGCGCAGGTGCTCAATTGCGCTGTAACCTGTGGCAATGCAATCCTCAACCGTAAGGTCGAACTGGTCAAAGGAGCTCATGTCCGAAAGCTCAAACACACGCTGTTCGTACTCACCGTTGTGGCATAGCACGCCGTCGAGCGTCTGGAGCGACACGTTGCGGCCGTACAGCGCGTCGAGCACGCGGACCGACTGCACGTTATGGAAAAAATAACGACCCGTGCGCTCGTGATAGATATCGTTGAGGAATCGCTCACCGGCATGGCCAAAGGGCGTGTGGCCCAAGTCGTGGCCTAAGCCAATCGCCTCGATCAGATCGCAGTTGAGCCCCAGGGCACGTCCGATATCGCGCGCGATGCGCGAAACAAGCTGCACGTGCAGGCCGCGACGCGACAGGTCGTCGTTGCTGCGAAAACTAAAGACCTGCGTTTTGCCTGCATAACGGGTGTATGCGGGCAGATGCAAAATCTTTTCGGTATCGCGCATAAATGCCGGACGCATGAGCGTGCCCACATCTGCGGCTCGATCGAAGCGTCGAATGACCTGGTCGTCACCACATCGATAGGGATTAACGACACCTGAGCCGCGGTCGGCGGCGATACGCCCGACCAACTCGGGCGACAACGCCGCGGGAATGCGATCCATACGCGCCTTAATGGCGGCTGTCTGTTGATTGGTTGCCATGGCATGCTCCTTAAAAAGGGCGCGCAAACGGTTACAGCGTACTACCCACAACCTCGATTATGGCAAATATCGGCACCAAAAACGGCAGCAATGGCAGGGAGCGCGATTTTGCGATGAGACAGGCGGCGGCAAGGGCCAGGAGCGCAGCCGCAAACGCGACGATACCACCCAAGGGACCGAAGGTACAAAGGGCAAAGAGCGCCTTGGCGTCCCCCATACCAATGCCGGGAGCGTGGCGAACACGACGCCAGAGCGACTCAGTAAGCATAAGGGCAAGGTAGGCGATGGCAGCAAGACCGGCATGGTCAAGCGCCGTGTTAACGCCCTTGTCGAGCCAAACACCTGCAAACGCCGCCACCGCACACGCGCCGGCAAGCTGATTGGGAAACCGTCGCTCACGGGCATCAATCGCCGCGCCGGCAAAGATGCAAATCCAAAACGGAATATAGACCATCTAACACCTCCTTGGGCAGCAGCTCAAACGCAAAAACCACCACAAAGGTGCCTGTCCCCTTTGTGGTGGTTTTGATCGTGGTTATTTGGCGCCTTGCATGACCTCGTCAAGGGTAACGCTCACGGCGTGCTGCGTCGGCACCCAGTCGACCTTCAAGAAGAGTGCTGCCACCGTAATGGGGATATAGCTGAACATAAAGATCGGGAAGGTAAACAGGTTGGTCACCAGACGCCACTTTTGCGCGCAGTGAATGTGCTTGTACTCAAAGATGGTCGTGAGCAGCGCCAGGATAAAGAACGTCTGATACATCATGGCGAAGGTCATAATGAGAGAAGCGGCACACGCCTGCATCTCAACCTCGGTGGCCAGGAAGCCGTGCGAAAGACCGCCCACAATCAGGAACGTGGCATTGGCGAGCATCGAGATCAGAGATAGCAACATACCCGGGGCGATCGTCATAAACATGTCGTAGGCGGCAAAGCGATGGTAGCGAAAGGTCGATTTGACCAGGTGCTTACCATACGTAAAGAACACCTGGTAGAAGCCCTTGGTCCAGCGCATACGCTGCTTCCAGGAAGCCTTAAACGTCACGGGCTGTTCGTCAAAGAACTCCGCCGGTGCATAGCCAATGCGAATGCCGTGAATGGCGCAGAACGTGGTGAACTGAATATCCTCGGTCAGCGTATGGAACTGCCAACCGTGCATGCCCTCGATCACGCTCGCCG
>URDE01000100.1:0-6555 GCA_900546525.1 uncultured Collinsella sp. | reverse complement strand
ATGGACATCAACGTCATCACGTTTTGGATGTTTGTGGGCAACGGCGTGCTGAGCCTGGCAACGTCGCTGCTATTCGAGACCCAAGCGCCTCTGTCCGTGTGGACGCCGAGCTTTATCAGCGCGATGGCGTTTCTCTCGGTTGGTTGCACATGCGCGGCTCTGCTCATCCAAAACGTCGGCCTGGCGCATGTCTCGGCCTCGACGGGCTCACTGCTCCTTTCGATGGAGTCGCCTTCGGGCGTGCTGTTCTCGGTGCTGCTGATGGGGGAGGCGCTCACCTCGCGCCTGCTCGCCGGCTTTGCGCTCATCTTCCTATCGATCATTTTGAGCGAGACGCATTTTGACTTCTTGCGCCGAAAATCTCGCCCGCAATTGTAAACAACTTGTTGCGCCGCCCTTCTAGGGCGGCATTTTTTATGTCATGCCCTTACAGTTGTGCCTTGCACTTTACGCTATCAAAGTGCGTGCTGCAAAAACGTTACTGGAGGGCTTCTATGGCATCAGCTCTGTCCGATTTTCAACCGCAACCAGCGCCCCAGGCCACCGCGGCGGCGCAGGCCGCTATCGGTGACGGTCTTGTCGCAGAAGCTCAGGCTTTTGCAGACGAGCTCGCTGCATGGCGACACGATCTACACCAGATGCCCGAGCTGGGTAATAACCTCCCGCAGACCTCTGCGTATATCCAAGCGCGCCTGACCGAGATGGGCATCCCGTTTGCCACGCTCGTCGATGGTTCCTGCGTTGTGGGCCTTGTCGGCGCCGCCGCGGCTCAGGGCAATGGCGTCTGCATGGACGAGCAGGCCGGTACGGTCGTTATGCTGCGTGGCGATATGGATGCCCTTCCCGTTGCCGAGGAATCGGGCGAGCCCTTTGCATCCACCAATGGCTGCATGCATGCTTGCGGTCACGATATGCACGCGACGGCCCTGCTCGGTGCGGCGCGCCTGCTCAAGGCCCGCGAGGCCGAGCTTGTGGAGGCCAACGCCACGGTGAAGTTGCTGTTCCAGCCGGGCGAGGAGACCTTCGAGGGAGCACGCGCCGCCATCGCCGACGGCTTGCTCGAGAACCCGCGCCCTCAGGCGGCCTTTGCCATGCATGTTAACAGCCAATCGCCGCTCGGCCTGGTGCTCTATGGAAGCCCGGCGCTTTCGGGCGTGTACGGTTTTCGCATCACGCTGCAGGGCAAGGGCGGCCATGGCTCGAGCCCCGAGATTTGCATCGACCCCATCACGGCGGGCGTGCATGTGCACCTGGCGCTCCAGGAGCTCATCGCTCGCGAGGTGCCGGCGGCCAATGAAGTCGCACTTACCGTTGGCAAGTTTGCTGGCGGCTTGGCGGCCAACGTCATCCCCGACACCTGCGTGCTCGAGGGAACGCTGCGCGGCTTCGATGTTGAGCTCATGGCTCACCTAAAGACCCGCATCGCGGAGGTCGTTAACGGCGTTGCCGCAACATATCGTACGCCGGCGACCATCGAGACGCTTTCGGATGTTCCGCCGCTTGTACTCGATGACGACATGACCCAGGCTTCGCTTGGCTATGTGGGTGCGACGCTGCCCAAGGCCGCCTTCTTGCCGCTGTTCCATGCCATGGCGAGTGAGGACTTCGCGCTTATCTCGAGCGAGATTCCGAGTGCGTACTTTACCGTGGGCGCGGCCGTAACCGACACGGACGAACACTTTGCCCAGCACCATCCCAAGGCACGTTTTAACGATGCCGAGCTGCCGCTCGGTGCCGCGGCCTATACCGCCGTCGCTTTGGGCTATATCGCCGACCACCGGTAGCACCCAACCTTGCCTTTCAAGCCTGCGGGCATGGCCGTAAGGCCTATGCCCTTGTCTTTCAAGGCAATCTTGGGCACTACCGGCGCCCGGCGCAGGCTATTCGTTTGTCTAAAAGGAGCAGTATGCCCCAGCAGCGTAAGTTCTTCCCCGGCTGGCTCGTGGTGGCCTCCGGCTTCGTGATCATGGCCACGTGTTACACGATTTTCGTCAACTGCATGAGCCTGTTCCAGCCGCTGATCGTCAGCAACCTGGGTATTTCCCTTGCGCAGTACAACGTCTCCAATGCCATCTCCACCGTGGTGAGTGTCGTGGGTTCGCTCGTTATCGGTCATGTTGCCGATAAGGTGAGTGGCCGCGTATTGGGCTCGCTTACCGTTATCGCTACCTCGGCGGTGCTTGCCGGCATGAGCTTTGTCGGTGAGCTGTGGCAGGTCTACGTGCTCTTTGCCGTTTCGGGCTGCTTCGCTGTGGCCTCGACCCGTCTGCTCATTAGCCTTGTGACCGCCAACTGGTTTACCGCTAAACGCGGCCTTGCCATTTCCATCGCACTTTCGGGCTCGGGCTTTGGCGGAGCCATTCTCTCGCCGATCGTGAGCTCTCTTATCGTGAGTGTGGGCTGGCGCTCTGCGTTCCTGGTACTCGCTGCCGTCTGCATGGTGGCGGCACTGCCCATCACGGCTTACTCCTTCCGCACCAAGCCTTCCGAGATCGGCCTTAAGCCGCTCGGCGAGAACCCGGGCGATCCGTCCGTCTCGACGGCTGGCGATAAGGACGAGCACACGGCGCCCGAGGTTAGCGTCGGCTGGTCTCGTATCAAGAAGAGCCCGGCGTTTTGGCTGCTCGTCGTCGCCTTCCTCTTTATGGGTCTCGTTAACGGCGCCATCTTGCCCAACCAGGTCACCAACATGACGAGTGTTACCGTCAACGGCGCCAAGATCGTCACGGGCGGCCACGATCCCATGTGGGCAGGTACCGTGCTTTCGGCCTACATGGTCACCGTCGTTATCGCCAAGATTTCGCTCGGTGCGATCTATGACCGCTTTGGTCTGCGCTTTGACAATATCCTTGGCTCCATTGCGTGCATTATCGCCTGCGTCGCCCTGTGCTTCCCCGCGACCGATCTTGGTCCCATCGTGGCTGCCGTGAGCTTTGGTGTCGGAACGTGCATGGGCACTATCACGCCTACCATTGCCGCGTCCAAGCAGTTTGGCATGGCCGACCTCGGCAAGGTCACGGGCACCATTACCTCGCTCGAGATGGTCGGCGGCACCGTGGGCGCTATTGTCTCGGGCGTGCTGTTCGATGCCACGGGCTCCTTTGCGAGCGCCTGGATTGTGTGCCTGGCGTGCTCCGTGGTCATGCTCGTGTTCCTGCTGGCATCCGAGCCCATCGCCGCCAAGCTGCGCGCGAGCGTGGCGGGGGAGTAGACGTCCGTCGCTCTTTTCTGTTCGCCCCGTTCTGTCCGTGGCTGCCCTGGAAGCCGAATGGATGCTCGTACCATCATTCGGTTTCCAGGGCGGCCACGGGCCTACGAAATGATCCGTTTTCCTCCGTTCCCAACAGATCACGTGATCCGAAGGGGACGGAGGAAAACGGATCACAAACAGCGGCGGCGCATCTGGCCGAACGAGTCCCCATACCCTCGTTCGGTCAGACGCGCCGCCGCTGTTTGTTTTTGTGCCGTATAATGACCGTTACCTATGACGCGATACAAAAGAAAGGTGTTTGCCCATGCAGGCACAGAAGGCGGAGGGAACCCGCGACCTTATCGGCGCCGAGATGCGCGCCTGGCAAAAGATGCAACAGATTGCGGCCGGCGTGTTCGAGCCGTTTGGCTTTAAGCCTATCGAGACGCCCGCGATCGAGCAGGTGGACGTGTTTGTCCACGGTATCGGCCAGTCGACCGACGTCGTGCGCAAGGAGATGTTCCGCGTGTTCAGCGGTGCCAACCTGGAGCGCGTCTTTACCGAGGGCACCGACACCAAACTCAAGCCCAAGCAGCGCCTGGCACTTCGCCCCGAGGGCACGGCCGGCGTGGTGCGCGCCGTCGTCGAGAACAATCTGGTGCCCCAGGGCTCCACGCCGTTTAAGGCGTACTACGCCGAGGCCATGTTCCGCGGCGAGCGTCCCCAGAAGGGCCGTCTGCGTCAGTTCCACCAGGTAGGCATCGAGTGGCTCGGCGCTCCCGATCCGGCGGCAGACGCCGAGTGCATCATCATGCTCATGGAGTTCTACAAGCGCCTGGGCTTCGATCTTTCCAAGCTTCGTCTGCTCATCAACTCGATGGGTGACGCCCAGTGCCGTCCGGCTTATCGCGAGCAGGTTAAGCAGTTCATCCTCGATCACGCCGACGAGATGTGCGATGAGTGCCGCGAGCGCGCCGAGCTCAACCCGCTGCGTGCCTTCGACTGCAAGAACGACCACTGCCGCGAGATCATGGCCGAGGCTCCGCTGATGGGTGACAACCTGTGCGATGAGTGCCGCGAGCACTACGAGCAGGTCAAGCGCTATCTGGATGCCGCCGGTATCGAGTATGTCGAGGATCCCACCTTGGTGCGCGGCCTGGACTACTACACCCGTACTGTCTTTGAGGTCGAGGCCCCTGGCGCCGGCGTCGGCTCCATCGGCGGCGGCGGCCGCTACGACGGTCTGGTCGAGCTCGAGGGTGGCAAGCCCACGGCGGGCGTCGGCTTTGCCGTCGGTTTTGAGCGCGCCCTGCTGGCCCTGCAGGCCTTTGGCAGCGATCTGGGTGCCGAGGAGGCCCCGTGCGTCTATGTCGCCAACGCCGGCAAGGAGCTGCGCCAGAACGTCTTTGCCATTACGCAGGAGCTTCGCGCCGCAGGTATCGTGACCGAGGCCGACTATCAGGGCCGTTCGCTCAAGGCCCAGTTTAAGCAGGCCGATAAGGTAGGCGCCAAGCTCATCCTAGTCCTGGGCGGCGACGAGCTTGCCGCCGGCAAGGTCAAGGTGCGCGACATGGAGAGCCATGAAGAGGTCCTTGCCGATCTGGCCAACGTCGTCGAGGCGGTTCGCGAGCGCCTGTAGCGCATCTTTTTGAGCTGCGGGTCCGCTGACACGTCCCGCTTGCGGCGAGCGATTGTTACGGGGGTGTTTCGCATTTATGCGGAATGCCCCCGTTTGTGTATGCCGCCCACCGAGAAATACGACCATTTAGAGCAAAAACCCTTGCAATTCAGAAAATACTTTTGTGTGGTAAAGCGCAATCAGTGTCGAAAGTATTTCTCAAGCGCCTATAATGAATACCGCATGTTACGTGCATAGAAGGAGGAATGGGAGGAAACGTGGCTGAGAACCTAAGCAACCAGTCTGTACCCGAAGCCGCGGCGCGCGTCGCTGCCGTGGTCAACCGCCTCGTTAACCGAATCGGCTCGAATGCCGAGTCCAGGGAGCGTCTCGCCGAGATCGAGATCCCCGAGGAGCTGCGCGACAATCTGGCGTTGTTCCTGCGCCTGGAGCGTCGTGTGCTTAGCGAGTATGATCCTGAGATCGCGGACCTGTTCGACAAGATCCTGTCGGCCGAGATTGTGGTCAATGCCGGCAACCCCGGTACCCGCGCTGCCGACGAGGCCGTCGACGAGCAGGGCGTGCCCACTGCCGACGAGCCCACCGCCGTGGCATTTCGTGAGGTCGTCGATCTGATCGACAGCCTGCCGCTCGATAAGCAGCAGGTCATCGTTCGCGCCTTTACGAGCTTCTTCCATCTGGCAAATCTGTCGGAGGAGAACTACCGCGTGGCGCAGCTGCGCGAGCGCGAGGCCGGTGCGTCGACCGATACCGAGGTCGATCCCGCCAACGAGCTCACCGTCGCCTATCACCAGCTGGTGAATGAGCTGGGCGTCGAGGGCGCCAACGAGTTGCTCGGCAAGCTTGAGTTCCATCCCGTCTTTACCGCGCATCCCACCGAGGCCCGTCGTAAGGCCGTCGAGGGCAAGATTCGCCGTATCTCCAACCTGCTGGAGGAGCGTCCACGTCTGGGCGGCTCCGACCTGGTGGAGAACGAGCGCCATATGCTGCAGGAGATCGACGCCCTGGTGCGTACGAGCCCCATCGCGCTCAAGAAGCCCACGCCGGTCGAGGAAGCCGATACCATCATCGACATCTTCGATAACACGCTGTTCGACGTCATCCCTGTCATCTATCGTCGCTTTGACGACTGGGTGCTGGGCGACAAGGCCGGCACCGTGCCGCCGCTGTGCCCGGCGTTCTTCCACCCCGGCAGCTGGATCGGTTCCGACCGTGACGGCAACCCCAACGTTACCGCCAAGGTGAGCCGCGAGGTCGCCGCCAAGTACTTCACCCACATGGTGCTCAAGCTCGAGGACAAGTGCCGCCGCATCGGCCACAACCTCACGCTCGAGGCCACCTACAGCAAGCCTTCTGCCGAGCTCATTAACCTGTGGAACCATCAGGTCGAGATGAGCCCTCGTTACACGGCCCGCGCCGAGCTGATCTCCGAGCACGAGCCGCATCGCGCCGTCATGCTCGTCATGGCCGACCGCCTGAACGCCACCGTGCGCCGCATCACCGACACCATGTACCACAGCGCCGACGAGTTCCTGGATGACCTGCGCGTCGTCCAGCGTTCGCTTGCTGCCTGCGGTGCCGTCCGTGCCGCCTACGGTCCGGTCCAAACCATCATCTGGCAGGTCGAGTCCTTCGGCTTCCATATGGTCGAGATGGAGTTCCGTCAGCACTCCGTGGTGCACGCCCGCGCCCTCAAGGATATCCACGAGAACGGTATCCATGGCGA
>URDE01000099.1:0-6572 GCA_900546525.1 uncultured Collinsella sp. | reverse complement strand
GACGGAAAGCACATTAAGTGCTTTCCTTTGCGTGCGGAACTCGCGACAAACTTAATATATTTCGCCGCCCCTCTGCCAAGCTCGGGAGACGACACGTTGATGTCTGCTTAACTCTGCTCGCTCAGCTAATAACTTTGTTGGGGATCCACAATTTGTTGCAAGGTGAACTTGCATTGGGGCGTATCGTCCTCTTCTCGCGTATCGTCAAAATCGAAGATCATGATGGCGCAGTTGGGGAGTTTTGTTGGGAGCTCGAAGCCCTCTGGAGCTGCAGCCTTGATGAATTGGCGGCTGGCGCTGCCGTGGCTTACTGCTAGGAGGGTTTCGATGCCCTCGGCGCCCATGAGATTGGTGAGGGTGCCTACCATGCGCTCTTGCAGCGCGCGGCTTCCTTCTCCTCCGAAGGGGACCAGGTCCTCGCCCGGATCCCAGACGTCGGTGGGAAGGGCGTCGTGGGGGCCTTCTTCGAAGGAGCCGTAGCAGCGCTCGATAATGCCTTTGCAGGGCTCGACTGCTGCGTCCGGGCCGAGGAGCTCGCATGAAACGAGACTAGCGGTGTCCATGGCTCGGCCTAAGGGTGATGAGACCACTTTGTCGGGGACAACGTCGTGGCCCTTGAGCCATGCGGCTGCCATTCCCGCCTGTTTGCAACCCAGGTCGGTCAGCGGTGAATCGCAGCGGCCCTGGACCAGCTTCTTGACGTTGAATTCTGTCTGGCCGTGGCGGAGTAGATATAGACGCTTCATATTCTCCCCTTCTGTATAACTTGCTTTGCAGGCGCAACCCTACTCGTGGGTATGGCCTACGTAGTCTTCGTCGATCGTAATCTTGGCAATCGACTTGGGGTATTCCGATTCGACTCGTTGTGCCAGCGCGTGCTTTACGTCTTCGGCACTCATCTGCAGATCTGAGGGACGCACGCAGTCAAAGATCACGTTGGTGTGCGTAGGACCCGGCACGCAGCGAAGGTCGTGAATCGAAAGGCGGCTATCGATCTGTTGAGCCATTGCGTTGATGCGCAGGCGCATGCTCGCCACCTTTGGATCGTCGGTCACGATGGGATCGTAATGGAGCGTGACGATCATGCCGTCCTCGTCCCTAAACGACTGCTCAATGTTATCGAGCGTGTCGTGACTTTCCAGCGGACTGACCTCGGCCGCCATCTCGGCATGCGCGCTTGCGAACTTCCTGCCCGGGCCGTAGTCGTGAACCATCAAATCGTGAACGCCCAAAACGCCGGGATAGCTCATGATCTTGTCTCGAATGTGCTTGACCAGCTTAGAATCGGGCGACTGACCCAAAAGCGGGCTCACCGTATCTTGAATAAGTTCAAAGCCGCTCCAGCCAATATAGGCGCCAACGGCAAGGCCGACCCATGCGTCAAGATTGATGTGCGTCACCTGCGAAACAATTGCGCACGCCAGCACGGCGCCCGTGGCAAGAACATCGTTCTTGGAATCCTGGGCAGTCGCATGCAGTGTCTCGGACTCGATACGGTCGCCGAGCTTTTGGTTGAGCGCCGCCATCCACAGCTTAACAACCATCGAAAGCGCCAGGACTGCCACCAGGGCAAGCGAGAACTCGACAGGTTCGGGGTGGATGATGCGCTCAAACGAGGACTTCACCAGTTCAAGGCCGATCAGCAGCACGAGCGCCGCCACGACCAGACCCGAGAGATACTCGTAGCGGCCATGTCCGTAAGGATGCTCGGGGTCCGCCGGCTTGCTCGCAAGTTTAAAGCCCAACACGCTCACAATGTTTGAGCTGGCATCGGACAGGTTGTTCATGGCATCTGCCACGATCGAAACCGATCCCGACAGCACGCCAATTACGCCCTTCGCAGCGCATAGTGCCACATTGGCGAGAATACACACCACGCCCGTCAACGTGCCCACGCGCGCACGGTCGCCCTGTGCGCGCTTAACAATCCACTCGACCATCTACATCCGCCCCCACGGTACTACCTATATATCTATTGCTCAAACGGATTGTAGTGTAGCCACTTTGTCCCCCAGATACAAAAAGGCCGCGCCCACACGGGCCACGGCCTTGGAATGTGGCAAAGGAATCGTCCTTGTGTCGCACAGGTTTATGCGCTTACTTCAGCAGCGCTCGCCACCGTTTCGGGCGAATCGGCTCCGCTCCCCGCCGCCTGCCCCTTCGCCGGCACAACGCCAAAGCAGTAGCTCATCGCCGCAGACACCGCAAATGCCACACCGCCGGCAGCGCAGCACCACAGCAGGTTCGAAATACCGCCCGTGGCAAAGCCAATGACCATGAGGACATTCGTCATGCCGATGGTATAGGCCGTAACGTGGCCCACGGCCGCAACAAGGCCTCCGAAGGCGCCGCCAATGGCCATGCACGTCAGGCACCTGCCATATTTGAAGCCGCAGCCATACAGCGCCGGTTCGCTCACACCACCAAGAACACCCGAGATCGAATAGCCCAGCATGAGCGCCTTCTCGTCCTTATCGGCAACGCGAAGCGACGCGCCAAAGGGCATGCCCCAAACGGCAAACGTTGCCATCGTCGCGGCGATCAGGATGCACGAATCCGTTCCCACACTCATAAACTGTGCATAGGCGAGCGATAGGACAACGTTGCTGACGCCCGCGATCTTTAGGAACTCCCAGCCCGCGGCAAGCCCCATGAGCGTGAGTAGCGACACGATGCCACCGGAATTGCCAAGCATAAACATAAGCTGGCCCAACAGCATACCCAGATAGCTGCCCGCCGGCGCCGTAATACACAGCGAAACCGGAACCATGACAAGCATGGTCGCAAACGGAACGAACGAAAACGCCACGGCCTTAGGGATAACGCGCTGAAAGAAACACTCCACTCGCCATAGCACGGGCACCGAGATGAGAACCGGAATAACAGTCGTCGTGTAATCGTTGACCGGCGCGGGAAGCAGGCCATACACGGAAGTCATCGATGCCCCCGTCGTCGATGCGGCATCGACGAGCTTAAGCAGATCGGGCGCAATCAATACGCCGCCCAGCATCATGCCCAGCTGCTCCGAGCAACCGAGCTGGCGGGCGGCCGCCCAACCAAGATAAATGGGCAAAAAGTAGTAACCGGCGTTATAGAGCCAACTGTAGAACAGGCGATAGATATCGGAATCGGCAGACCACAGGCCCAGCATGCCTTCGCCCATAATGACGGCGACGGTGCGGAACAACGCCGCGCAGACAATAAACGGCAGCGCCGACATCATGCTTTTGGACAGATAATCCACCACAGCCATGGCGTTTGATGAGACCGTCGTTGTAAACGAGGTGTTAGAAACTTGTGACATGGAACGCCTTTCCCAATGTGACATGCGGGCTATCCCTTTGTCACATCGTGCAGTACTGACCGATTGCGCGGTACTTTTCGTAGCGGAGGTTTGTGAGGGTCGCGTCGTCGAGCCGCCCAAGCGTATCGAAGGCAGCAAATGCCGAGGACATGACGGCACCGGCGATCTCCTCATGCGACAGGCCCCTATCGTCAACAATGCCGTCGATGATGCCGAGCGCCAACAGATCGGGGGCCGTGAGCTTCAGCGCCTCGGCGGCCTCGTTCGCGCGCTCGGTATCCTTCCACAGGATCGACGCACAGGCCTCGGGGCTCACGACCGAATAGGCCGAGCTCGAGAGCATCAGGATGCGGTCGGCCACGGATAGCGCCAGCGCGCCACCAGAGCCGCCTTCGCCCGTCACCACCGAGACAATCGGCGTCTTAAGGCCACCCATCTCCATGAGATTCTGGGCAATCGCCTCGCCCTGGCCGCGCTCCTCGGCACCGATGCCGCAAAACGCACCCGAAGTATCGACCAGGCACAGAACCGGTCGACCAAATTTTTCGGCCTGGCGCATCAGGCGACGCGCTTTGCGATAGCCCTCGGGATGCGCCATGCCAAAGTTGCGCCGCATGCGCTCTTTGGTCGTGGTGCCGCGCTCGATGGCGATGACCGTCACGGGACGTCCGTCTTTCCAGCCAATGCCAGCCACCACAGCGGCGTCGTCGCCAAAGTAACGGTCGCCGTGCAGCTCCACAAATCCATCCAGGCCCAGCAAGATCATCTCGCCTGCCGTGGCGCGATCTGCCGAGCGGGTCTGCTTGACAATCTCGAGCGCGGTTTTTGGTGCCGCCGAGCGCTTAAACAAGTGTCCCAGCTTTTTGCCGCGACGACCCGTATGCACGATCTCATGCGGTGCCCCCAGGCTGGGCGCATGCCCTTCGTGCAGCGCCAGCAGCTCGCCTACCGTGAGCGCAATCTCGCCGCGCGGAACAACGGCATCGCAAAAGCCGTGCTCCAGCAAAAACTCGGAGCGCTGGAATCCCTTGGGCAGGCGCTTGTGCATGTTCTGCTCGATCACGCGCGGGCCGGCAAATGCCGTCAGGGCATCGGGCTCGGCCAGGATAATGTCGCCCTCCATGGCAAAGCTCGCGGTTACGCCTCCGGTCGTGGGGTCGGTGAGCACCGTGATATACAGGCCGCCCGCCTCGCTGTGGCGCCTAACCGCCACAGAAATCTTGGCCATCTGCATAAGCGAGGTCACGCCCTCTTGCATGCGCGCACCGCCCGAAACGGTAAAGCCGACAACTGGCAATCCCAGCTCGGTCGCACGCTCAAATGTGCGACAGATCTTTTCGCCCACCACGGAACCCATCGAGCCCATCATAAAGTTGGCGTCCATAAAGAAGAGCGCCGTATCGCAACCGCAGATTTTGCCCTTGCCGCACACAACGGCATCGCGCTCGCCCGAACGCTCACTCACGCTCTTGAGCTTGTCGGCATAGCCGGGAAACGAGAGGAAGTCCTCCGACGCCAGATTGGCATCCCATTCCTCAAACGTGCCCTCGTCGACCGTCATGCGCATGCGCGCGCGACCGCTCACGCGGAAGTGTTTGCCGCAACGAGGGCAGACCTCGAGGTTGTCGTGCAGGCGTGCCTCATCGATCACACGGCGGCACTCCGGGCACTTGATAAACACGTGGCGCGCGGGAAACTCGGCGCACGACTCGGTTATCGGCCCCTCAAGGACATTGACCGTCTTCGCTTTTCTATTCATCAGCATAGAGATGCCCCATCAGATCGGTGTGATACATGCCCGACAAGAACTCGTCGTTTGCCAGCACGTCGAGCTGAAGCTCGCTGTTTTCGCTCACGCCCTCAATCACGAGCTCGCCCAGGGCCGATCGCATCTTGCGAATGGCGCCGTCACGCGTGGGCGCACACACGATGAGCTTGCCGAGCATGGAGTCGTAGTACGGCGGAACGTTCGCACCGGTAAACATGGCGGAATCCCAGCGCACGCGCGGACCACCCGGCACACGCAACGCGGTAACCGTTCCGCATGACGGCAGAAAGTCCGGCGTTTCGGCATTGATGCGGCACTCCATGGCGTGGTTGCGGACCGGCATGTCCTCCTGCTCAAAGGGCAGAGGCTGGCCGGCTGCCACACGCAGCTGCCACTTAACCAGGTCGGTATCGGTCACAAACTCCGTAACCGGATGCTCCACCTGCAGGCGCGTGTTCATTTCCATAAAGTAGAAATTGCCGTCGTCCGAATACAGGAACTCGATGGTACCGGCTCCTTCGTAGCCGACGGCACGGGCCAGGTCACGCGCTGCCTTGTGCATGCGAGCACGAATGTCGTCGTGTCCGTCGAGGCACGGCGCGGGGCTCTCCTCGATCAGCTTTTGGTTGCGGCGCTGCACCGAGCACTCGCGCTCGCCGAGCGAAAACACATGCCCCTGCTTATCGGCCATAATCTGCACCTCAACATGGTGCGCCGGCGCGACGAACTTCTCCATGTAGCACTCGCCGTCGCCAAAAACGGCCTCGCCCTCGGCACGCGCCTCGATAAACGCCTTTGCCGCATCTTCCACGCGCTCGACCTTGCGAATACCGCGGCCGCCACCGCCGGCACGCGCCTTAATAAGCACGGGGCAGCCAATGCGCTCGGCCTCGGCCGTCGCCTCCTCGGGGCTTTTGAGCAAATCGCAGCCCGGAACGATGGGCACGCCCGCCGCGGCGGCCGTTCGACGCGCGGCGTCCTTGTCGCCCATGCTGTCGATGACCTCGGCCGAAGGACCGACAAACGCCAGACCGTACTTGTCGCAGTCGCGCACGAAGCTTGCCTTCTCGGAAAAGAAACCGTAGCCAGGGTGGATCGCCTTTGCCTCCGACTTTACGGCACAGGTGAGCACGGCATCGTCGTTGAGGTAGCTCTCGGCAAGACGCGGGCCGCCGATGCAATACGCCTCGTCGGCAAGCTGCACGTGCAACGCGTCCGCATCGGCCGTGGAATAAACGGCGACGGTCTTGATGCCCATATCGCGGCACGCGCGGATAACACGGACCGCGACTTCGCCGCGGTTGGCGATGAGCACTTTGTCGAACATGAAAACTTCCCTACTTTTCGTGCATGAGTGCAAAAGACATATCGGCGCGGCAGCAAACCTCACCATTAACGCTCGCAGTACCCGTCGCAAAGCGGAACGGCCCGCGCGCACGCGTGATGGAGCACACCAGATCAACCGTGTCGCCCGGGCGCACCGGACGCTTAAAGCGCACC
>URDE01000098.1:0-6613 GCA_900546525.1 uncultured Collinsella sp. | reverse complement strand
TAAAGCCACTAATGCAATTTATTAGATGAATATCTTAGTACTAACGTGACAGATGTAAACCACCGTCTGTCGATTGATTCATTTGCCCCATGGGCTTGCTCACTGGGCGAATTGGCTGCGGTAGAGTTCGGCGTAGAAGCCGCCTGCCGCTAGCAGCTCGTCGTGCGTGCCGCGCTCGATAATCTGGCCGTCGCGCATCACCAGAATGCAGTCGGCGTTGCGGATGGTGCTCAGGCGGTGCGCCACGACAAAGCTTGTGCGACCGGCCATGAGCTCGTCGAATGCCGCCTGCACCTGCAGCTCGGTACGCGTATCGATGCTCGACGTTGCCTCGTCCAGCAGCAGAATCGCCGGATCGGTGAGCATAACGCGCGCAATGCACAGCAGCTGTTTTTGACCCTGGCTAAACGTGCCGCCGTCCTCGCCGATCACTGTATCGTAGCCGCCTGGCAGCTGCACGATAAACTTGTGCGCGTGCGCGCGCTTGGCCGCCTCGACAACCTGTTCGCGCGTGGCATCGGGACAACCATAGGCGATATTTTCCGCCACCGTGCCCTCGAACAGCCACGTATCCTGCAGCACCATGCCAAAGGCGCGGCGCAGGCTTGCGCGCGTGTAGTCACGCGAGGAACGGCCATCGACCGCAATGCGACCGGCATCGATATCGTAAAAACGCAGTAGCAAATTGATGAGCGTCGTCTTGCCACAGCCCGTAGGACCGACAAGGGCAAAGCGCATGCCGGGCTTAGCCTCGATGCAGATGTCCTGCAGCAGCTTGCGGTCGGGCACATAGCTAAAGTCCACGTGTTCAAAAGTCACCTCGCCCTGCGGGGCGGCAAGATCCACGGCATCCGCCGCATCGGGCTCCTGCTCGCGCGCATCGAGCAGCGCAAACATGCGGCGCGCCGAGGCGTACGCGGTCTGGATCTGCGTAATGACGTTGGTGACCTCGTTGAACGGCTTGGTGTACTGGTTGGCGTAGGACAGGAAGATCTGCACGCCGCCCACCGTAAGCGCCGCGGGCACGCCCGTGATCACGCCCACGCAGCCGATCACAGCGACCACGGCATAGATGATGTTATTGATGAAGCGCGTGCCGGGGTTAGAAAGCGAACCCATAAACTGCGCGCGCTCGCCTGCCGTATAGAGCTCGGCGTTAAGGGCATCAAAGCGCAGCTGCGCATTGGGGCCATAGGCAAAGGTGTCGACAAGCTTCTGCTCGCCTACGTACTCTTCGATATGACCACCGAGCTGACCCTGAATGCGCTGCTGCGCCGTGAAGCTCTTATTGGAGAGCTTGGCAATAGCACCGGCTGCAAAAATGGAAAGCGGCGTGACGAGTACCACCACGAGCGTCATGGTCAGGTTAATGGAGAGCATAAACGCGAGCGTGCCAACGATGGTGATAACGCCGGTGAATAGCTGGGTAAAGCCCTGCAGCAGGCCATCGCCCACCTGATCGACGTCGTTGACCACGCGACTCATAAGGTCGCCGTGGGCATGGTTGTCGATAAAGCTGAGCGGCATGCGGCTGAGCTTGTTGCTCGCCTCCACGCGCATGTCGCGCACCGTCTCGTAGGACAGGCGGTTGACGCAATAGCCCTGCAGCCACTGGAAGGCCGCAGCACCTACGACGACAATCGCGAGCTTGGTAACGAGCGGCAGCAGCGCATCGAAGTCCACCTGCCCGGCGGCGACGATAAGGTCGATGCCCTCGCCAATGAGGATGGGCGTGTAGAGCTGCAGTATCACCGAGACGGCGGCACTCAAAAACGATGCCGCAAACGAGACGCGGTGCGGGCGAACATAGCCCAGCAGGCGGCGGGTCACCGCACCGGCGGGATAGCGCTCGGGGTCGCCGGGCTGGCGCGGACCGTCTCCCAGGTCGTTGAGACTATCGTTGCCGGACACGTTGGCCGTCATCGTGGCGACCGAACCGGAAGAAGTATACGGGTTCATCTAGCAACTCTCCTTTGAGCAAGTAGGCGCAGGGGCGGGCACGGGCGCCGTACTCCCCTGCCGGCCCTCGAGCTCCTCGCGGCGAAGCTGCGACTGGCAAATCTCGCGATAGAGCTGGCAGGTCGCGTAGAGCTCGTCATGCGCGCCCAGGCCCGCAACCGAGCCGTGATCGAGTACGCAGATCATGTCGGCGTCGCGCACGGTCGAGACGCGCTGGCTCACAATCACCGTGGTCAGCGGCAGCCCGCCCTCGGCGGCACCGCGCATGCTTCGTTCGCGAATGGCATGGCGAAGCGCCGCGTCGGTCTTAAAATCGAGCGCCGAGGCAGAATCGTCCATGATCAGAACCTGCGGCGAGCCCACTAAGGCGCGCGCAATAGTCAGACGCTGACGTTGGCCACCGCTAAAGTTCTTGCCGCCCGCCTCGACCGGGGCGTCTAAGCCCTGCGGCTTGTTGCGTACGAACTCGCTGGCCTGCGCCATATCGAGCGCCGCCCAAAGCTCCTCGTCGGTTGCCGCCTCGTCGCGCCAGGTCAGGTTGCTGCGGATAGTGCCGCTCACCAGCGACGCACGCTGCGGAACAGTCGCAGCCACATGGCGCAGCTGGTCGAGCGGCCAAGCGCGCACGTCGGCACCCATCACGCTCACGCTGCCCACACCCGCATCGTACAGGCGCGGGATAAGCGAGACAAGCGTGGACTTACCGCTGCCTGTACCGCCGATAATGCCGAGCGTTTTGCCCAGCGGCAGCTTCAGGGTCACATCGCTCACGGCATTTGCCGCGCCCGCGCCAAACGAAAAGCTCGCATGGTCAAAGCTCAGTGCGGAGACTGGAGCAGCGCCACCAGCCAATTCGCTCGGCCCGGGCAGGGCGACCGGCTGGTTGCCCTCGTCGGTGATGCTCGGCTCGCAGTTGAGCACCTCGTTGATACGCGAAGCGCTCGCGCTCGCCTTGGTAAAGACAACGACCAGGTTGGCAACGTAGACGATGGAGGTGAGGGTCTGCGTCATGTAGTTCACAAACGCCATGACCTGGCCCTGCGTAAGCTCACCCACGTTGACCTGGATGCCGCCCACCCACAGGATGGCGCACACGCCCAGGTTCATCACCAAAAACGTTACGGGGTTGAGGACCGACGAGAGCTTGCCCACCGCGATGGCGGTATGGGCCTGGTCGTCGGCGGCTTCGGCAAAACGCTTGCGCTCGTGGTCCTCACGCACAAAGGCACGAACCACGCGAGCGCCCGAAAGGCCCTCGCGGCAGATAAGCGCGATACGGTCGAGCTTTGCCTGCAGCTGCCTGTAATACGGAATGCAGCGCGCCATGACAAACCAAAACACCAAGCCGATGGCGGGCGTGCAAATCAAAAAGATGATGCCGAGCTTAAGGTCGATGGCGAGGGCCGCGACCATGGAGCCCACCGCCAGGAAAGGCCAGCGGATGAGCATACGCACGCCCAGCGCCACGGCGAGCTGCACCTGGTTGACGTCGTTGGTAATGCGCGTGATGAGCGACGGCGTGCCAAAGCGATCGAGCTCAGCATAGCTCAGCTTGTTGATGTGCTTGTAGAGTGCGCCGCGAATGTCGGTGCCCATGCCCTGCGAGGTGAGCGCCGCCATCTTTTGGCAGACGAGCGTAAACGAGATGCCGATCACGGCCATAGCGGCAAGTACCATGCCGTAGTGGATAACGGCGCTCACGTCGTGCGAGCCAATGCCCTTATCGATCATCTGGGCAATCACCAGCGGCGTC
This sequence comes from uncultured Collinsella sp., assembly GCA_900546525.1. Lineage (GTDB taxonomy): Bacteria > Actinomycetota > Coriobacteriia > Coriobacteriales > Coriobacteriaceae > Collinsella. The sequence continues at coordinate 2,901 of URDE01000098.1, read as the reverse complement.
AGCAGGTCAAAGATCACTTCGATCAGCTTGCACGCAGGGCCAATCACCATATACCGGCGAAACTTGCCACCAAAACGCCTAAGCAACTCAATCATAGAAGGCGCTCCCTATCATCATCTCTCTTCAATCTGATTCATGATAGTACGGCGAGTCCTGGAGATGCGTAAGCAACTCGTTACAGATGTAAGGGCGACGTTCGCTAGCGCCCAAGGCATGTAGCAGCCGATGTTTTGGCAACGCCAGCGAGCGGCGTAACGCCGGGGATTCAATTATCAGATAAATGTGACCCTTCAGGCGGTTTTGGTCGGCTACCCGCGAGTGCCGGCAGGGCGCTTGGTAGTCGAGCGATCCCACAGGCGAAGCCGAGGACCAGCGAGACACCAAGCGCCCTGCCGGCACTCGCGGGTAGCCGCGGCACCAAAAAGCGCCTGCGCACTCGATGGATTCGGATGCCCGACAGAGGCTCCTTATGGCTGCTTCCTTCCGGACCTGACCAGATTCGGAACATGTCGTCATCCGAACCCATCGAACGCGCTAGGCGCTCGGTATATCTTACCCGCTCCCGCCCGATGGGGCAAGATAGCTAATTTGGGACAGGGCCAAAAGACCACTTTTGAGTTGCGGTGGAATAGTTCCTGTTTTACGACCCAAGGCCAAAAACAGGAACTATTCCACCGCAACTTATTGAGACTTGCCCGGAAAGACTTAGATACGGGCGAGGTCGTAGGATCGGGCGGCGGCTTCACCGGCGCAGATGAGGTTGGTTGTGGACTCCTGGGGGTCGAGCGCTTGGTCAAGGGTCATGGGTCTGCGACAGACCGGCAGAGCTAAGTCGATACCCTGTCCATACACCGCATCCAGGTTGTCGGCACGACCGCCCACGACGGCGACCACCGGCTTGCCATATCGCTTCGCACGACGGGCCACGCCCACCGGTGCCTTACCGGCGGCGGATTGCTCGTCCATATTGCCCTCGCCCGTTATGACCAGGTCGACATCGCGCACGCACTCGTCAAACCCAATCAGATCGAGCACCGTCTCCACGCCCGAGCGTAGCTCCGCACCGAGCGCCAGCAGTGCGGCGCCCAGGCCGCCTGCGGCACCGGCACCGGGCACACCGAGCACCGAGCCAAATGTCCGTGCGCCCTCGGGCGCACGCAGCAGCCCCTGGGCTCGCACCTCGAAAATCGCCGCATCAAGCAGGCGGCCGTAGCCGACCATCCAGCTGTCGTACCTGCGCAGCACCTCAGCATCACCCGTCGGCAGACCCTTCTGCCCACCGAACACCGCCAGTGCGCCTCGACGCCCCACGAGCGGATTCTCGACATCGGAAAGCACCACAAGACGCGCGCCATTCAGTACCCGAAGCGGTGGTGTCAAATCGATACTCGCCACATGTTCAAGGCCCGCGAGACCGGGGGCGATATTGCAGCCACACTCATCAACAAGGTGGGCACCCAGCGCCTGCAGCATGCCGGCGCCACCGTCGTTGGTGGCACTGCCGCCCAGACCAATATAGATAGTCTTTGCCCCCGCGCGGACCGCGCGAAGTATGAGCTCGCCCACGCCATAGGTCGAAGCCGCAAGCGCCGCCGATTCCGTGCAGGGTGAATACCCAATACCCGCCGCCTCGGCCATCTCAATTACAGCCGAGTCGTGCTCGTCGTCCACCAGCATCCGGGCAGACACGCGATAGTCCAAGGGGCCTGCAACCTCACAGGTCGAGAGCACGCCGGCGCGCGCGGCGATGGCATCGAGCGTTCCCTCGCCACCATCTGCCAGCGGCAAAGCGTTCAACTCGGCATCGGGCCACACACGGCGCATGCCTTCGGCAACGGCCTCCTCCGCCTGTGCACTCGAAACGCTGCCTTTAAAGGAGTCGATCGCCAGCAGCACACGGCGGGGCCGGTGGCACGCGGGACCAAAGACAACCGCCTCAACGGCGATATCTTCGGCACACGCGAGCGCCTCGGCATGAGCGGCATGCGCCTCAAGATCGGCCCCGCAACCGCAGCCAGCACCATCGGCGCCACGCAGCCCACTAAAATAGTCGCTCAGCATCTCGCGGCACTCGCCTGCCAGCACGCCGGCGGTCACATTAAATCGATGGTTCAGGCGCGAATCGACATTGAGGTCGTACAGCGAACCCAGCGCGCCCGCCTTGGCATCAGTCGCGCCATACACGCAGCGCCCCACGCGCGCGTTGACCATAAGCCCCGCACACATGCAGCAAGGCTCGAGCGTTACATAGACCGTGCAATCGGAAAGGCGCCAACGACCGAGCAACCGAGCGGCAGCGCACAGGGCCGAAAACTCGGCATGCGCCGCAGGGTCCTGGTCGAGTTCTCGGCGATTATGCGCCCTCGCGACAATCTCGCCCGCGCGCACTACCACGGCGCCAATCGGTACCTCGCCCACCGCAGCGGCGGCGCGCGCCTCGGCCAGCGCCTCGCGCATGAACTTCTCGTCGATTTCGGTGCTCGTCATCGTTCGCCTTCCCTGTTGCAAATTCAAAACGATGCTATCATTACGACCCACGGAGAGATGGCAGAGCGGTTGAATGCGGCGGTCTTGAAAACCGTTGAGCGCGAGAGCGTTCCGGGGGTTCGAATCCCCCTCTCTCCGCCACTTCTAGTGATTCACCGGCGTCATGGTGCGCTCAAACAGTGCATCAACCACGTCGGCCATCTCGGGTCGACGCTCAAGATCGTGACCCGACTCCCACCAATTTGTGAACAGTCGAATAATGCCACCGGCGATAAACTCCGATGTCGTCTCGAGCGAAACGGGCGCCAGGGCATCCTCGGCAAGCACGTTCATCACACGCTCGCGAATGGAGCGGGCAATGCGGTCGCAAATAACGTTGGTCAACATGCCCGACATGCTGCTTGCCAAAATGTT
>URDE01000097.1:0-6676 GCA_900546525.1 uncultured Collinsella sp. | reverse complement strand
GCACGCGGATCCGGCTCATCTATTCCACGAGGCTTGCATGCTCGCTTCATTATGCCCAGATATGCACGGCTCAATCCGTGCGGGCGCTACTCCTCCTCGAGGGCAGCGATGACCTCGTCGGTCATGTCCATGGTGCTGTAGACGTCCTGGACGTCGTCGAGCTCCTCAAGACGGTCGATGAGGCGCTGGACCTTCTTGGCGTCGGCGCCGGAAACCTCGGTCGGGGTGGTCGGGACCATGGTGGTCTCGGAGCCCTTGACCTGGACGCCCTGCTCCTCGAGCGCCTTGGAGACAGCCATGACGTCGTTAGCAGCGGTCCAGACGATCCACTCCTCGCCGGCGTCCTCGTAGTCCTCGCCACCGGCCTCGGCGATGGCCATCATGAACTCATCCTCGTCACCGGCAGGACCGTTGGCGATCATGGTCTCCTTCTTGGCGTTCTCGTCCAGGACCTCCTTGGCAACGACGATCTGGCCCTTGCGCTCAAACTGGAAGGCGACGGAGCCCGAGGTGCCCAGGTTACCACCAGCGTGGGAGAAGGCGGAACGGACATCAGCGGCGGTGCGGTTGCGGTTGTCGGTCAGGCAGTCAACGTAGACGGCGACACCGGCGGGACCGTAGCCCTCGTACACGATGTTCTCGTAGACGGCGGCGTCGGCACCCGAACCAAAGGCCTTATCGATAGCGGACTTGATCTTGTCCTTAGGCATGGACTGAGCCTTAGCCTTGGCAACGGCAGCGGCGAGGCTGGCGTTGTTCTCGGGCAGCGGGTCGCCGCCGAGACGGGCAGCAACGGTGATGTTGCGGCTGAGCTTGGAGAAGAGGGCGGAACGCTTGGCGTCCTGCGCGCCCTTACGATGCTTGGTTGTGGCCCACTTAGAGTGTCCGGACATACGTGTCTCCTATCGGTTTCGACCTAAAGCCCAGCGCGAATGCTCGGGCAATATAAACAAACGTCGTTATGATATACCTACCGGCCTGCAAGATAAACCCCAAAATGAAGGCGTCGTGATGATGCAGCCCCTTGGCACAAAGCAGCCTGACCCCAATGCGCCAATCTTTGGTTAGGTCCACAGGCGGTCGCTGCGGGTGATCGTGGCGCCGATGGCGAAAGGCATGCATGCAATGACCGGGTACAGGTAGCGCATGTAGGTCGACCCGTTACATGGACCAATCAGGCACACAGCGAGCACACCCAGTAGCGGTATCCAGATGGCCAGCGCGCGCCACGAATGGCGGCGCAACAGGTAGACCACCACGACGATCATGATCCACACGTAGGTGGCCGAGCTCATGGTGAGCGAGATAAACGGGATGCGCTGCACCGCCACGCGGTACAGGTTAATCAGGTGGTCGCACCAGCGCACGGCTTTGCTGTCGACCGGATGGAAGTCAAAGTACTTGAGGTTATCGGGCTTCGCCATGATCTCGGCACTGCGCGCCGTGCTGTAGACCCACGCATCGCGAGCGCTCGGATAGAAGTACCCGTAGTAGTTATTGACGAGCGCCGAGATATAGCACTCGGGGTCCTTTTTGAACATCTGGGCCCACACCTTAAAATAGGCCTTGATGTTCTCCTGCGAGGCGTACTCATTGAAGCAGTTTTTGACGGCATCCGATTTGTCGGGGTTGTAGCGACGGCCCAGGTTCTCGTACTTAAGCACGCGATCGATCACAGCGCGCTCCTCATCGGTCACCAAGCCGTCGCAGGGAGCTTCCTCAATCGTGCCATCGTCTTTGACCTTGGGGTTAACGCCCGAATTAAGGCCGTCGTGCTTTTGGACGAAGCGCGCCGTCTGCTGAAACGGAATCGAGAGGATCTCGCGCTTGGAGCCCGGCGTGATATCGTGCGCCGGCATAAAGACCTTGGTGAAATACATGTTGGAGACAAGGCAGAGCGCAAGCACTGCGAGCACGCCGACCCAGCGGAAGCGTGGCGTGGCGTACGAGGGCGTGACGCCAGACTGTTTGGCCACGCGACGGGCCACATGCGCGTCCCAAGCGCAAAACGCCGCCGCAATCACGCAGGCCGCCAACGGAAAGACCAGGCCGCCATTGCGCAAAAACGTGGAACCCATGGCACCCAGCACGAGCAACAGCCAGTCGTGGCGTGCAAAGAGCACAGGCGCCTGTTCGCCCGCGCGCTTGGCACTGGCATCGCGACGGGGCAGGCCGCAGGCCACGAGCTTCACGGTCTGCACCAACAGCACCAAAAACGCGTCGGCAAACAGCACATCTTTGGTCAGCAGCGCCGCGTAATTGGATAACATCGGCATAAATGAAAAGAACAACAAGATGACGCCGCGGACCGGCAGGCTCACGCCCAGCTTGCGCAGCGAAGATATGGAATAGGCCATGCAGGCGGCCGTGATGACAAATTGGGCACAGGTGTAGATGGCAAGGCCCGCATTGGCGCTGCTGAATAGCGAAAGCCCCAGTTGCACACATGAGCCGATGATGGCCGTGTGCACCACCGGATGATGGCCGTTGAGCAACACATTGGGATTGAGCAGGCGCAGGTAGTCACTCGTGCCGTTGGGGTAGTTGAACCACTGGCGAATCTGCGCACCCGTATCTCCCATAAAAAGGCCGGGCAGCGAAGCGATGAGCGTGGGCGCCCAGGCGATCATAAGCACCAGGAAGGGCCCGGCAAAGGGATGGACCGAGAGCACGGCGTGAGCCACACGCCATACGCGGCCAAAGTGCGCTTCGGAAAACGGAATGCGCCGAGAGCTCAGCCAATCTAGACACTCAAAGGCAAGGTAGAAGGCAACGACCGCCAAGAGCATCCAGCCCGCACCGCCTATCCAGGCGCAGATGATGCGGGCCTTGTCGCCGAGCACGATCTCGGCCGAATCGGTGAGGTCGTAGCTGCGGCCAAACACCATGCAGACGGCAAAGAACAGCGACGGAAGGATCACCGAGGGACGCCAAGCGTCGCCGCGGCCAAAGAACACGTAGCGAAACGGCAGCGTGAGCAGGCAGGCAAGCGCAAGCAGCATGACCGCGTCGGTATGGCCGGCAAACGAGAGGAGCACCTCGTAGCACACGTACAGCATGCCCGAGGCTTTGGGGTCAATCGCCAAGACTGCGTTGCTCGACACCGGGGCGGGATCGATGGAAAACGCCGTGGTCGCCAGCAGGGCGAGCAAAAATGCGATGAGCGTCTGTTTGGCGGGATAGCGCTTAAACCAAACGATGCGGGCGGCGTCGCGCGCAGCCGTTGCGGAGAGGTCGGAATCCTTCACAGTCCGAATAGCCTTTCTAGAAACCTCCCAAAAAGGGACAGGTTTATTTTGGCAGGTTTTATCTGGGGAAACGTTACGGTTCTGTCATCGTTGCCCGGCAAAACCACCACAAAGGTGCCTGTCCCCCTTGTGGTGGCATGTGGTGGCTAGGCGTCGAGGTAGATGCGCTGGGGGCGATTGCGGTGTCGGGCGAAAATGATGAGCGCCAGGCCCGCAATCACGAGCGGCAGACTCAACAGCTGGCCCATGGTGATGACGCCGCCCAGCAGGTAGCCCAGCTGGGCATCGGGCACGCGCACAAACTCAATGAGGAAGCGGACAATGCCATAGCCCATCACAAAGACGCCCATAAACGTTCCCTGAGGCAGCAGCGGTTTTTTGCGGCTGAGCACCTGCAAGATGCAAAAGAGCACAATGCCCTCGAGAAATGCCTCGTAGAGCTGGGAGGGATGGCGCGGCATATCTCCCGCGGTGCCGCCAAAGACCACACCCCAGGGTAGATCGGTCGGCTTGCCCCACAGCTCGCCGTTGACAAAGTTGGCGCAACGCCCCAGGCACAGGGCCAGCGGAGCACCGATAACGGCAAGGTCGGCGATAGTCCAGGCATCGAGCTTGTACATACGGCACACGAGCGCGCCACCGATGATGCCGCCCACCAGGCCGCCATGAAAGCTCATGCCGCCCTCGTTGGTGGCAAAGATCTCGAGCGGATGCGTCCAGTAGTAGCCGTCGCCGTAGAAAATGACGTAGAACAGGCGGGCGCCAATGATAAGGCCAAAGACCACACCGACCACGACGCTCGTCAGATCGTCGACCGTAATGTCGAAACCCCAGCGACGCTGCGTGCGATACATGACGACCGCCGTGAGCAGAGCTCCGACCACATAGGCCAAGCCGTACCAGTAGATGGTGATGGGCCCCGCCGAAATGGCGACGGGATCAAGCATATGGTAGAAGTCGTTGAACATGTCGACCCTCCTACTCCCTACATACAAATGCGGCCGCGGGCCTTTCGCTCGCAGCCGCATATTTGGGCGTAACGTCTATGCGGAGTACGCCGTCCGCAGCTTTCGCATCTTAGAACGGCGCGTACTCGTCGTACAGGTCCTCGGTCTCGCCGGAGGCATTGACCTGCTCGACACGGGTAACGCCGGGTACGTGCTCCTTGAGAATACGCTCGATACCCATGGACAGGGTCAGCGCGCTCATAGGGCAGCCGGCGCAGGCACCCTGAAGCTCAAGCTGGACGACGCCCTCGTCGTCGACGCCCACATACTCCATATCGCCGCCGTCAGCCTGCAGGTTGGGGCGGATCTCCTCAAGAACCTTCTTAAGCAGCTCTTCGTTAACAGCCACAGGGGCTCCTTTCTCACAATAACGCGGGCGCGCCCGCGGACAGAGCTATGTTACTACAGCCATGTACCCGCTCACGAGCCGTCCATGCGCGCGGACACGACTTTCACGAGCAGTCAATTTGGGACGGGGCTTTTTTAGCTGCTTTTGCCGACGCCCGGCGCTAGCACACGCTGCCGCTACTGCTGAGTTTGTTCCCCGGTGCCGATGTGGACATCGACGATGACCTGGCGGTAGCTGATGCCGCAGGAGTCGAGAATGCGGCGACTGATGCGGCCGTCGTCGGTGTCGGCGTACTTATTGTCCAGGTAGACAACCTCGCCCACGCCCACCTGCGCCAGGATCTTGGCGCAGTCATGGCACGGGAACAGCGTGACGTAGACCGTGGAACCCTCAAGGTCTTTGAGCGAGCCGCGGTAGTTGAGCACGGCGTTGGCCTCGGCATGGACTACGTAGTTATGCTTGTCCTGCAGTGGGTCGTCGCTCGTGCCCCACGGGAAAAAGTCGTCGTTGAGTGCCGAGGGCGTACCGTTGTAGCCCACCGAAAGGATGCGGTGGTTGGTGCTGGCGATGCACGCGCCTACCTGCGTATTGGGATCCTTGCTGCGGCGCTGCGCGGCGATGGCTACGCTCATAAAGAACTCGTCCCAGCTAATAACGTCGCGGCGCTTGCCCGACGTGGTTTGATGAAGATCGTCCGACATGGCAGACACCTCCGAAATCGCAATAGTTTGACCCATTGTAGCAGGTGAAAGGTGGGGTTGTTTCCTCTCCCGCCGACGTCCTCGGCTTTATGCGCGACGAGGCTTTTGGTTGATGCGGTACAGCTCGGCGAGACCCCGCAGCGTCAGTGCGTCGTCTACCGTCAGGCTGTGGCCGACCAACGCAGCGAGCGCCTCGGCATCGTCGCCGGTAATGACGATGGGCACGATACCCTCCCCCGCCGCCTTGGTCGAGCGCATCTCGGCAAGCACCATGTCGAGCATGCCGTCGATGCGGGCAACCTCGCCCAAGACCACGCCCGAACGCATGGCCTCGCGCGTGTTGCGACCGATCACATGCGTGGGTGCCGAGGGCTCGACCTGCGGCAGGCGCGCCGCAGCGGCCGAAAGCGAGCGGGCGCCAAGTGCCAAGCCCGGCGCGATGACGCCGCCGACAAAGGTTCCGTGCGCATCGATGACCTCGATATTGGTCGTAGTGCCCAGGTCGATCACGATGCACGGAGAGCCGTAGACGGCACGGGCCGCCACGGCGTCGGCGATGCGGTCGGGACCGATCTCTGCTGGATCATCGTAGTGCACGGGCATGCCGGTCTTGAGACCCGGCCCCACGGTGAGCACGCGCCCCGTGCAGGTGCGGGAAAGCGCCGCCTTCCACGGGCGCTCGAGCGCCGGCACTACGCAGCTCAGCACGGCCGCCGTGGGCACGAGCGCGCCGGGCATGCCCGCATCGGCCGCCAGCGCGGCCATGACTTGAGCGAGACGCATACGCGCTTCGTCGGCCGTAATGCTCGACGGCGTCGTGATCTCGCACGTCGCAAGCGGGCATTCCTGCGCCGCGGCCGAATCCTCGGCAAACAGGCCAAAGCGAATGAATGTGTTGCCCACGTCGACCGTCAATATATATGCGCACCCATTAAGCATCGTCGGCGCTCCTTTCGTCTGCCCAGCAGTATATCGCCTACCCAAACCAGCTAAAAAGCCCCATCCCAAATTGACTACCTTGCGGCTATACTGATGCGCGGTCGTACGTGAGCTCACGCGTCGGCCCTTGGTAACCCGACTTCCCGCGCCGTATCCGTAGCGGCGCTCCCGGGGGAAGCGGATATACGCAAAGGAGTTCTATATGAGCAATCCCTCGAACCGCACCTCGATGCGCGGTCAACTCACGCTGCGCGGCGTCGTCATCGGCGTCCTTGGCTGCGTGATCATCACGGCAAGCTCGGCCTATACCGCCCTCAAGATGGGTGCGCTCCCCTGGCCAATCATTTTCGCTGCCGTCATTTCGCTGTTCTTCCTGAAGCTCATGGGCAACGCCAGCCTCAACGAGGCCAACGTCACCCACACCATCATGTC
>URDE01000096.1:0-6752 GCA_900546525.1 uncultured Collinsella sp. | reverse complement strand
CATGCGAACCTCCAGTCCGGACCGCTTCACGGTCCAACTTTCTGTCCGCACCCCCTTCTGCCGCAAACAGGAACTATTCCACCGCAAGTTATAAAAGGGTCATGAGGAGCGCGTTTTGCCGAAGGCCTTAAGCACCGCCGTCACGGGGCCAGGCTGAAAACGGCGGCGTACGTCGTCCAAGCGCCCGGGAATATCGATGTGCTGCGGGCAGTGACGTGCGCATTTGCCGCATTTGACGCAATTGCTCACCAACTTGGGCTCGCCCGTGCGCACCGCGCTCGCCGTAAAGTACTGCGATAGACCCGTAAACCAGCTGTGCGCATAGCTTGCGTTGTAGGCGGCAAAACACCCAGGGATATTGATGCCTTTAGGGCACGGCATGCAATAGCCACATCCCGTACAGGGCACGCGATTCGATTTCTCAAACTCTCCCAGCACACGCGCGATGGTATCGAGCTGCTCCGTCGTCATCGAATCCGGCAGTGCGCGATCAGCCAGTGCCACGTTCTCATCCACTTGCGCGGTATCGGTCATACCCGATAGCAGCATCGTCACCTGAGGATGATTCCACACCCACGAAAGCCCCCAGGCGGCCGGAGTGCGCAAATGCTGGTCACGGGCGCTATCGAGCACGGCGCGGGCCCGCGGCGGCAGCTTGCCCGCCAGACGCCCGCCCAACAGTGGCTCCATCACAAACACCGCGAGCCCGCGCTCCGCAGCCGCCATGAGTCCTGCCGTTCCCGCTTGATAGCGCTCGCCGGCATAGTTGTACTGTATCTGGCAAAAATCCCAGTCATACGCGTCAAGCATTGTCAGGAAATCCGCCGCGCTGCCGTGATACGAAAAGCCAATCTGGAGAATGCGCCCCGCCGCCTTTTGACGCACGATCCAGCCCTCGATGCCCAACGCCACCACACGTTCCCACTGGGCGGGCGAGGTGATGTTGTGCATAAGGTAATAGTCGATACGGTCGGTCCGTAGCCGACGCAGCTGTTCGTCAAAGAAACGGTCGAAATCCTCTGCGCAAGTACACGAAGCGTGCGGCAACTTAGTCGCCAGCAACACCCGGTCGCGCAGTCCCAAGCGCTCAAGCGAGGCGCCCACGCACACCTCGTTGCCGGGATAGAGATACGCGGTATCCAGATAATTAATCCCCTGCTCCACCGCACGGGAAATGATGGCATCGGCCGTCTTCGCATCGGGATGTCCCGGCGCACCGGGAAACCTCATGCAGCCCAGACCCAGAGCAGATATTCGGTTACCACTTTTGGGGTCAACGCGGTATTGCACGGACCCTCCCTTCGCCATCAGCGCTCGGCAAGGCGAAACACAATGGTCACGCGGCCGAAACATCGTGGAATCGCAATCGAGAACGTATCGTAACGCAGCAGAAATCGAGCTGTCACGGCACCGCTTTAACATCAGCAAAAAGCCCGATGAAGGGAGGCGAGCGTGACCACACGTGAGGATGCCCACCCCTATCCCGGCGAGCAATACATCCTCTCGGTCGACCGTTACCAGACCGAGGTCATGGACCATCTGGACGAGCTTCCCGCCACAGGCGCCGTCATCTTCTGCACCTTCCCCAAGGTGCGCGATGGCGTTGGATATCCCGCACGCGTTTTTGCCATCTGCCCCGCGGCATAAGTTCCCATGCGTTTGTTCTTCTAAATTCAGCCTCCGGTGCACGCTACACGCCCCAGCGGCATACAATCCATCAGGCGCCCCGCACGCGGGCGCCTTTTTGTGAGGAGATGATCCACATGCAGATCAACAAGGTCGCCTTTATCGGCAAGGGCGGCGTCGGGCTACTCTACGGCAGCATGATCGCCCAGGCACTCGGCGACGATGCCGTCGAATACGTCATGGACGACGCCCGTTTCGAGCGTCACGCAGACGACGCCCTTACGGTCAACGGCGAGCCCTGCGCACTCAAGTCCGTGCGCGCCAGCGAGGCAACGCCCGCCGATCTGGTCATTCTCACGGTCAAGACGACGGGACTCGACCAGGCGCTCAAGACTATGGAACATATCGTGGGCCCCAATACGCTCATCGCCTCGCTGTGCAACGGCATTACGAGCGAGCAGAAGATTGCCGAGCGCTTTGGCTGGGAGCACACCGTCCTGGGCATCTGCCAAGGCATGGACGCCGTGTTCCTCAACGGAGAGCTCACCTTTACCAATGCGGGCGAAATTCGCTTTGGCGCGGCAGCGGGCACCGAGCCCGCAACCGTTACCACCATCGACGAGCTCTATACGCGCTGCGGCGTCGCCCATACCGTCGAGAGCGACATTGCGCACCGCATGTGGGCCAAACTCATGCTCAACGACGGCATCAACCAGACCTGCATGGCCTACGGCGGGACCTACGGAAGCGCCACGGAGCCGGGCTCCGAGCAGCGTCGCTGCTTTGTTTCCGCCATGCGCGAAACGCTTGCGGTCGCTAACGCCGAGGGCATTGAGCTGACCGAGGCAGACCTGACGCAAATGGTGCACCTCATCGAGGGAATCGACCCCGCCGGTATGCCCTCGATGGCTCAAGACCGCATCGCAAGGCGCAAAACCGAAGTCGAGGAGTTCGCGGGCACCATCTGCCGCCTCGCAGCCAAGCACGATATCCAAGTGCCGCAAAACGATTGGCTCTATCGGCGCATCCGCGATATCGAGAAAAGCTGGTAGCGCCAACGCACCGCATTCAACAGCCTTAACAGCAAAGCCGCCGCAAGGGAACCGTTCCCCCGCGGCGGCTTTCATCTTCGTCTATGACCGGCTGTCAATCTCACAACAGTTAGCGTTGCGATTCCGGAACCTCGTCCTCGTCATCGCGGCAAAGTAGCACGCCGGCGCTTCCCAGCAACGCCGCTGCAATCAAGGCGCCCACAATCACAGGAGCGGCGCCCGTAGCGGACTGCAAGCCGGCAGTTAACACCGCCGTCGGACCAAGGCATCCGATCAAAAGGGCAACGACGGCAATAGCGACATCTCGAGCGTTCATGGAACCACTTCCTCCACGAGAAAGACTTTGTTTCTCGTGACTTAGTGTGCCCCGCGCCCATATGCGCGGCGTACTGCCACGGTAAGCGCTCTGTTAGCTCAAGCATGCACAAAAAACGGACGCCCTTACGTTGCCCAAAGGCTCGGTAAAGACGCCCGCCCGTCATGTCCTATTGGCTTATGGCAGATTACCAACCGGTATAGTAGTCGGTGGTTCCGGCTGCGCAGCCGGAGTCATAGACCTTGCACTCGCCCTTGGAACCGGTAAACGTGGAGCCCTGAGCCTTATCGCCCGCGGCCACGACGTAGTAACCATCGGAATCGCGCCAAAAGCCCTCGGAATCCTGAGTCCACTCGCCCGTGCGGTGATGGTAGAGCACGTTGCTGCTGTAATAGGTCTCACGACGACCGTTATAGTTATTGACGCCGCTCGAGCGCGTCAGGCCCGAGCCGTTCGCGTAATACGCAGCAGACGCGTAAGACGAGCCGGAGCCGGCGTTGTAATACGAAGCCTGAACGGCCTCAGCGGCCTCGGCTTCGGCAGCCGCAGCCTCGAGCGCCTCGCGCTTAGCATCCTCGAGCGCGGAGCGAAGCTCGTCGAGCTCGGCCGACTTCGCGTCGACCTCTTCCATCGTCAAAAGACTGCCCGCACCATCGATACAACCTTGCAGTACAGCGCGCTCGTCATCGGTGGCATAGTCACCGTACATGTTCATGATGATCTGGGCGCGGACCTCCAGGGAATCGCGCTTGGCCCCCATAGAGGCGTTCCACTCCTGCATGGAGCCAAAGCCGTCGCCGCGATAGTCGACGGGCTGCATCAGCGTCGCCTCGGACGGCGTGGATCCGACCGTATCGGATAGTGTTGCCGCGCGGGCATCAGTTGCGCCGGCGCCCGTCAAAAGTGCCACGGTCAGAGCGGCGGAAAGGGCGGCGGCTTTCGGTTTTCGTGAATCAATCCTCATGTAGCTGGAAACCTCCGTAGTGCGTTTTTGCTGCGTTTGAGCTGCGTGTGATTCGATCGCGCTGCATAGTACCCCGAGCAAATCGCGACCTGCGGTTTTTCTCAAAAGGCGCACGTCATTTGCGTAAAACTCACATCCTCTCAACAGGAGTTTTCCACATCTCGATTGCATAAAGCGTGCCAAAAACCCTGTTTTTGCACCCTCTCTATGCAAAAAAGGCGCCTGTGCGACCATTGTTCGCACAGGCGCCTTGAGCAGGCATTTTATGCAGTTATACCTATCGAGTCGCAAGGGGTCCTTGCACAAGTCGCCTTACTCGTCCAGTGCGGCAAAGGCCTGCTTCAGATCCCAAATGATGTCCTCGGCGTTCTCGGTACCGATGGAAAGACGGATCGTGGAGGGCGTGATGTTCTGCTCGGCGAGCTCCTCGGCAGAGAGCTGGGAGTGCGTGGTGGTAGCCGGGTGCACGACGAGCGACTTGACGTCGGCCACGTTGGCGAGCAGCGAGAACACCTGCAGATGATCGATGAACTTCCAAGCTGCCTCCTGGCCACCCTTAATCTCAAAGGTAAAGATCGAGGCACCGCCGTTGGGGAAGTACTTCTGGTACAGCTCATGGTCGGGATGCTCGGGCAGGCTCGGGTGGTTCACCTTGGCAACGTGGCTGTCACCGGTCAGGAACTCAACGACCTTCTTGGTGTTCTCGACATGACGGTCAACGCGCAGCGACAGAGTCTCGGTGCCCTGGAGCAGGACCCAGGCGTTGAACGGGCTGATGCAGGCGCCCTCGTCACGCAGCAGGATAGCGCGGACATAGGTTGCAAAGGCGGCGGGACCGGCAGCCTCGGCAAACGAAACACCGTGGTAGGAGGGGTTGGGCTCAGCGATCTGGGCGTACTTGCCACTCGCCTTCCAATCGAAGTTACCGCCGTCGACGATCACACCGCCCAGCGAGGTGCCGTGGCCGCCGATAAACTTGGTTGCGGAGTGGACGACGATGTTGGCACCATGCTCCAGCGGACGGAACAGATACGGGGTGCCGAAGGTGTTGTCGACGACAACCGGCAGACCATGCTTCTTGGCGATCTCGGAGATGGCGTCGATGTTGGGGATGTCGGAGTTGGGGTTACCGAGCGTCTCGAGATAGATGACCGTGGTGTTGTCCTTGATGGCGCCCTCGACCTCGTCCAGGTTATGGGCATCGACGAAGGTGGTCTCGACACCAAACTGGGAAAGCGTGTGCTCCAGCAGGTTGTAGGAACCGCCGTAGATGGTCTTCTGGGCGACCACGTGGTCACCAGCCTGGGCAAGTGCCTGCAGGGTATAGGTGATGGCAGCGGCACCGGAGGCGACGGCAAGACCGGCCACGCCACCCTCGAGCGCGGCGATACGGTCCTCGAAGACGCCCTGGGTGGAGTTGGTCAGACGGCCGTAGATGTTACCGGCGTCGGCAAGACCAAAGCGGTCGGCGGCGTGCTGGGAGTTGCGGAACACATAGCTCGTGGTTTGATAGATAGGCACAGCACGGGAGTCGGATGCAGGATCGGCGCTCTCCTGGCCAACGTGCAGCTGCAGGGTATCGAAACCAAAGGTGTGCTCGGGGTTGTTGATAAACTGGCTCATGATGATCTCCTTGATCGAACAAAAGTAATAAGAGTAAGAGAAGTAAGTCGCTGTCTCCTGATCACGCCGACGGGCGCAAACAGGAGCCCGGCATTCGTCTTGGTAAGCAATTCATATGCGGGCCTCCTTTCGCATCCCGGTTCCGTGGTCGGCTTAATTACCTACCGCCTTTGTGTGTTTTGAATAGTACGAGCATTGTTTCCCTCGGTCAATCACTTAAAAGCGCTAACTTGTTATCGGTTTTATAGATAACACTCGAAAGGACGGGCGCCGATGACCCTCCAGCAGCTTCGCTTTTTGATCGCCGTGGCAGAGTCCGGTTCGATCAACGCCGCAGCCCAGCGCCTCTATACGGCGCAGTCCAATATCTCCAATGCCGTCAAAAGCCTGGAGCAGGAACTTCATATCGAAATCTTTACGCGCTCCAGCCGCGGTGTTGCACTCACCAACGACGGCACCGAGCTTTTGGGTTATGCACGCCAGGTCGTAGAGCAGGCCGACATGCTCGAGGCCCGCTACGAGGACGGCGGTACACCTCAGGCCCGCCTCGCCATCTCGGCCCAACACTACGCGTTTTCGGTCGAGGCCTTTGTCAACGTCGTCGAGCGCTGCCGCGACAGCAAGTTCGAGTTCATCATGCGCGAGACCACCACGGCGCAGATCATCGACGACGTCCGTGCGTTTCGCAGCGATATCGGCATTCTGTATCTGGATGACTTTAACGCCCGCGTTCTGCAGAAGGCCTTCGCCGATGCCCGAGCGAGCTTTCATCCCCTCTTTGATGCGAAGGTCCACGTGTTCGTCAGCAAACGCCACCCGCTCGCACGCCGCTCGCAGCTGTCCCTTGCCGACCTCACGCCCTATACGCGCTACAGCTTTGAGCAAGGCACCTCGAACTCCTTCTATTACGCCGAGGAACCGTTTAGCTATATTCCCTGCAACCGCAATATCCGCGTATCCGACCGCGGGACGCTCACCAACCTGCTTATCACCTCGAACGGCTATGCGCTGTCGACCGGCGTACTCTCCAGCGAAATGCAGTGGGGCATGGCCTCGATCCCCCTGGCAGACGCCCCGACGATGCATGTGGGCTACATCATGCATGACGACCGCAAACCCTCTCCCCTCTTGCAGCAATACCTCGACGAGCTCAACCGCATCATCCATGCCA
>URDE01000095.1:0-6773 GCA_900546525.1 uncultured Collinsella sp. | reverse complement strand
AGCTCCTCCATCACATGCAGCGTGACGGGTGCTTCGGGCTTGGGCGGAAACGCATCAACACGGCCCTGTACCAGCGCAAAGCGCTCGGAACCAAAGTATTTTTCGATAAGCGGAGCCGCCGAGACGTGGTCCTTGTTAGTGAGCACGGCTAGCTGCACACCCGCGGCGCGCAGGCGGTCGAGCATCTCGATTGTGCCGGCATAGGGGGCGGTGTGGTCCTCCTTGTGCTCGCCGTAGTAAGCCCTAAACTCGGCGAGCGTCTGCTCAAACATACGGCCGTCGCCCGCGTACTCGGCGGGCATAAAACGCTCAACCAGCTTGAGCATGCCGTTTCCCACCTTGTAGCGGTACTCGTCAACGGCAAACGTGGGCCAGCCGTGCGTCTCGCAGGTATGGTTGCCGGCGGCCGCCAGATCCTCGAGCGTGTTGAGGATGGTGCCGTCCAGGTCAAAGATCACATGGGAAAAAGCTGCTGCCATGAAAGCTCCCGTCATTGGATTTAAAACGCACCTCATAATACTGGGCTTATGCGTTGGGCGTGCTTGGAATCTGAACATCTCCAGGGATACCAAGCCGCATCGCGCCGACCGTGCTGTTCCGCCCTAGCAAATTCTCGGCAGCTGCTCTCCTACGAGCATGTCGAGGATACGGGTCGAGCCCCAGCCGGTGCGCACGCGCACAGCGGGACGGGCACCCTCGGCAAGCGGCAGCACGCGACCGATGACGGCGGCATTCTCGCCGTAGCGGGCGGCGTGCATGGCGCCCAGCGCCGCATCGGCTTGTTCGGCCGGCACGACGGCAACCATCTTGCCCTCGTTTGCCACCTGCAGCACATCGTAGCCGAGCATCTCGCAGGCGGCCTGCACGTCGGGACGCACGGGCACGGCATCCTCGTCGACCTCCATGGCAACGCCGCTGGCCTGTGCAAACTCGTTGAGTGTGGACGCCAGGCCACCGCGCGTGGGGTCGCGGAAGCAACGTGTGTCGGGTGCTGCGGAAAGCACATCGGCAATCAGGTGGTTGAGCGGCGCGGCGTCGCTTTCGATGGTGCTCGAAAACGCCAGACCCTCGCGCTGACTCATGATGGCGATGCCGTGGTCACCCAGTGTGCCCGACACCAGGATGACGTCGCCGGGCCGGCAGTTTGCGCCGCTGAGCGCCACACCCGCGGGTACCTCGCCCACACCGGCGGTATTGATATAGACGCCGTCGGCCCCGCCGCGCTCGACCACCTTAGTGTCGCCCGTGATTATGGACACGCCCGCTTCGTGCGCCGTTTCGGCCATCGTCTGCACAATCTGGTGGAGCTTATCCATGGGATAGCCCTCTTCGAGGATAAAGCCGCACGATAGGTAGCGCACGTTGGCGCCCGAGGTCGCGACGTCGTTGACGGTTCCGCACACGGCGAGGCGGCCGATGTTGCCACCGGGGAAGAACTGCGGCGAGACTACAAAGCTGTCGGTCGACATGGCGATGCGCCCGCTCGCGGGCAGCGCGGCGACGCCGGCGTCGTTGCCTTCGAGCAGCTCGGGCGAACCAAAGGCATCTAAAAAGACCTCATCGATGATGCGTTTCATCATCTGGCCGCCGGAGCCGTGACCCAGCAGGACGGTGCTATCGGTAACGCTATGGGACATATCGAAAACTCCAATCGTGGGTGGAATTATATGGGTGAGGCGCAGCGTCGACTGGTTCGCCGTTCGTTAGAACGGCGGAACCTATTAGCCTTGGTAGCGGAAATATGCTGCGCAGCTGCCCTCGGAGCTCACCATGCAGGGGCCGACGGGATGCTCGGGCGTACAAGCGTGGCCGAACAGGGGGCAGCTGCTCGGCGTAATGGCCCCGCGCAGCACGTCGCCGCAGCGGCACCCGCGCGGCTCAACCGTCGGCTCAACGGGCACGTCAAAGCGAACGCGGGCATCAAAGCGCGAGAACTCGGGGCGGATGGAAAGGCCCGAGTTGGCAATCGGCCCCAGCCCGCGCCATGTGGTATCGCACGGCTCAAATACCTGCTCGACCAGCTGGCGCGCCACAGGATTGCCGTCGGCATTGACGCCGCGACGGTAGGCGTTGTCGATCGCGGGTTGCCCCTCAACAACCATCTGGACCAGCATGCAGATACCCTGCAAGATGTCGACCGGCTCAAATCCCGTTACCACGCCTGGAGTCTTAAACTCGTCGACCAAAAAGCCAAAGGGGGCCAAGCCCGTGATGGTGGCGACGTGGCCCGGCAGGATAAAGCCGTCGATGGCGGTCTCGGGGTCGTTGGCGATGGCGCGCAACGCCGGCGGCGTGGTCTTGTGGGCGCAATAGACCGAGAAATTCAAAAGCCCGCGCGCCTCGGCCTCCAAGATGGCGGCGGCGATGGTGGGCGTCGTCGTCTCAAAGCCCACGCCCATAAAAATGACCGGGCGATCGGGGTTTTGCTCGGCAATGTCGAGCGCGTCGAGCGGGGAATAGACGATGCGGATGTCGCGTCCTGCCGCCTTTTGCGCAGCGAGCGAGGTGGATGATCCGGGCACGCGCATCATGTCGCCAAAGGTGGTGATGATGGCGCCGTCTATGTTGGCGAGCGCGATTGCGTGGTCGATGTCGCGGTTGGCGGTGACGCAGACGGGGCAGCCCGGGCCGCTCAGCAGCTTGAGCCCGGCCGGCATAATGGAGCGAAAGCCATAGCGCCCGATGCTCACGGTATGCGTGCCGCAGACTTCCATAAGGTTGATGGTGCGGTCGCCGACAAGCTCATGAATGCGCTCGATGAGCTCGCGAGCCAGCTTGGGATCGCGGAATGCCGAGAAATCGATACCGGAGCGAGCCGGCTGCTCGGGCGCCACTAGTAAGCCTCCGCCGGGTTGGTGGCCAGCTGGTCTTCTTCGACCAGCTCGGACATGGCATTAACAAGCTCGAGCGTTTCCTGTGCTTCCTGCTCGTCGACAATCTGGATGCCAAAGCCGGCGTGTACGAGAATATAGTCGCCAACCTGCGCCGTCGGCACGAGCCGCAGCGACACGGGGCGCTCGATGCCCATCATGTCGACGGTGGTCTTGAGGCCGTCGTCGCGTTTGACTACTTTACCGGGAACGGCAAGGCACATATTGTTCCCCTTGTATACGCTTTGCGCTGGATGAGCGCTCAATAATCCATCAGTTGATGGTAGCGCTCGCGGGGTTCGCGGGCAAACGCGTTACGCCTGTGAGACGGCGGCTTGCGGGCTGGCCGAACAGCCTATTGTGGCGCGACCTGTGCGAGGCGAGTGCGTGCGACTGCTGCCTGACCGTAGGCGATGCAGCCGTCATTGACGGGTACGGTGTGGGGGACAAGGACAGTAAAGCCTGCGCTTTTGAGCTCGCGGGTGAGAAGCTGAAGCAGAAGTCGGTTCATGAACACGCCGCCCGAGAGCGCGACGGTGTCGATGCCCTCGTGCACGCAGATATCGCTGGCGATGCGCGCCGAGGAGCGCGCGACGGCGACATGGAAATCGAGTGCGAGCCTGCCGGCGGGTACGCCGGCCCTGATCCCCTCCAAAAGCTCCTCAATAAGCGATCTGGAGTTTAGAACATGGCAGGCGTCCGGACGGGATGATTCGGTTACGGAAAAGCCCGCTATATTTCCGGTGGGGCAGGCGCTTTCACTGCTGAGCGCGCGCCAGGCGGCAGCCTCAAGCTCGATGGCGGGTTCGCCCTCGTAGGTTGCCTTGTCGCAGATGTCCAGAATTGCTGCCGCGGCATCAAAGAGACGCCCCATGCTGCTGGTACGCGGGCTGTTGATGCCGCGCTCGATCATGGTGGCTGTCACGCTGCGCGTTTGCTCGTCGAGGCTGTCCAAAAGCCGAGCGGCACCTGGGTGCTCGAGCAGGCCGAGCTCACTGAGCAGGGCAAAGGCGTTGCGGCGGGCGTCGCGCACGGAGGCCGCCCCACCGGGGAGCGCCCAGGTGCGCAAATGCGCGGTGCGCTCAAAGCCGCCAAGGCTGGCAACAAGAAACTCGCCGCCCCAAATGGTCCCATCGGTGCCGGCGCCGGTGCCGTCAAAGGCGATGCCAAGGACGCGCGCGTCGGTTGTAAGCTGGCCCGCGGCGATGGCCTCGGCCATTACACTCGCGATATGCGTATGATGGTGCTGCACCTCGACGAGCGGCAGATTGCATTTTCGCGTCTGCTCGCGCGCCCACTGGCCCGATAGATAGCTGGGGTGTAAATCGCAGGCCAAGGCGGCGGGCGCCAAGTCAAAGAGATCTTCCAAGCGCGTGCGCGCGGCGTTCCAGGCATCGAAGGTCCCACCGTTTTCAACATCGCCGATATGCTGCGACACAAAACAGGTCGCCTCGCCGTTCGTCCCTTCACGCGTGAGCGCAATCGTGGCCTTTTGTTGTGGCCCGCAGGCGAGCACGCAGGACGGAGCGCCGTCGAGCGCCGGCAACGGCAGCGGCTGGGGTGCATATCCGCGAGCGCGGCGAACGGGCATAATGGCGCCGTCGACCACGCGCACTACAGAGTCGTCGTAGCGCGAGAGGATCGCGCGGTCGTTACCGAGCAGCGCGTCGGCGATGCCGGCGGCAACGAGGTGTTCCCAGGCAAGGTCGTCGTCGGTCTCGATGGGTTCTTCGCTCAGGTTTCCGCTGGTCATGACGAGCGCGTGCATACCGCAGGCTTCTGCCGCGGCAAGCAACAGATGTTGAAGCGGCGTATAGGGGAGCATGACGCCGAGCTCGGGAAGGTCGTGCGCGACAGATGGCGCGAGGGCGAGGATGTCGGGGGAACCGCCGTTGCCCTCGCCAACAGTGCGCCGGCACAGCAGCACAATGGGGCGGATACTGCCAGCGAGCAGATCGCGTTCAGCATCGTCGATATGACACAGGCGCCCGGCATCGGCAAGACTGCGAACCATGACGGCAAGTGGCTTGTTGCTGCGACGCTTGCGACGGCGCAGCTCGCGCACCGCTTGTTCGTTGGCAGCATCGCAGGCCAGGTGGAATCCGCCCAGGCCCTTGATGGCGACGATGCCACCGCTGGCCAGCAGCTCAACGCAGCGCTCGATGATAGCGTCGCTGGCCTCGCGTGTGGTGCCGACGGTCGGTGTCGCGGACGAATTCCCGCACGCATTGCCGTTTACAGCCTCGCGCCACGTAATATGCGGCCCGCAATCAAAGCAGGCATCGGGTTGCGCGTGAAAACGCCGGTCGAGTGGGTCGGCATACTCCGCGGCGCAGGTGGGACACATGGGAAAACAATCCATCGACGTTGCCGCTCGATCGTAAGGCAGCGAGCGGATGATGGTAAAGCGTGGGCCGCAGTTAGTGCAGTTGATAAAGGGGTAGTGATAGCGTCGGTTGGCGGGATCGAACAATTCGCGCAAGCAATCGTCACAGGTAGCGATGTCGGGCGAGACGAGCGTCGTGTGCGCGGTCTGGTCCTGCGATGCTACGATGCGAAAGCCCTGTTCGTTGGCGGCATCCCAACCGTTGGCTGCCAAGTCCACAACCTCGACATGCTCTACGCGGGCTGCCGCAGGCGCATGCTCAGAAAGCGCGGCAACAAAAGCATCGAGCGCATCGGCCGGAGCGTGCGCCTCGATATGCACGCCGTCGCCCGCATTGAGCACCCATCCACAAATGCCATGTGCCATGGCCTCGCGATACACAAACGGTCGCATGCCAACGCCCTGCACAATGCCCGTCACATGAATATGCGCATGCCGCATGCGACACCCCTCATCAAAACCGACCAAAAAGGGACAGGTTTATTTTGGTAGGTAAAACTTCTAAACCTGCCAAAACAAACCTGTCCCTTTTTGGCAGGTGCGCTGCGGGAAATCCCGCTATAGCCCCAGGCTCTGCTTGGTGGCGGCGCACGTGAGCTCGCCGTGCTTAACGCCGCGCAGGCCCAGCAGACGGTCGGCTAGTTCGTAGACGCGCTCGCCGCGACCCTTGAGCGCCAGAATCTCCAAGCAGTTGTGGTGATCCAGATGCACGTGCATGGTCGATACGATCTCGTTGGTGTAGTCGTGCTGCACCTCGTCCAGACGGCGCGTCAGATCGCCGGTGTGATGGTCGTAGATCATGGTGAGCGACCCGATAACGTGCTCATCGGGCGTGCGCATCTGCTCCTTGGCAATCGAGGCGCGAATCAGGTCGCGCACTGCTTCGGAGCGGTTGGCCACGTCGCCGCGGCGTGCGATCTGCTCGTCAAAACGGCGCAGCAGGTCGTCGGGTGCGGTAACCGAAAAACGGACCAGCTCGGAGCCGGAACCACTACAGTGGCGGCCCGCGTCACCGTCCGCCCCGTGCGGATGCTCGTGCTCGTACCCGCAGCTGTGCTCGTGTTCGGCCACCTTACACCAGCTTCACGGAGCCGACGGAGTTGTGGTCGGCCTCGATGGCTTCCTCGTAGCCCTCGAGCGCGTCATGCGCCTCGTGCAGCGCGGCCATGGCGGCCTCGAGCTTGGCGCCGATGTGCTCCATGTCAAAATTCTCGGTCGCATGCAGCAGCTGATGGCTCCACTCGTGAGCGAGCTCGATGGTGTCGTCGACCTGTTTGACGCTCATGGCAAGCTGGCTCATGTTCATTCCAACATCATGCATGGAAAATCTCCTTTTGTATGGGGCAGTTCAGTGGTTCAGATTTTACTACGCCCGCTCTGCGCGCAGCTGCATAAGAAAACGGGTACGAGTCTGTGCGACCCGCACCCGTTCACTGGGGGCTGTTTGTGACTACCATACTATCCGTGGTTGCACTCGGTGCATCCAGAAGTCCGGCGAGCGGTGCAAAAGCGCTCAT
>URDE01000094.1:0-6833 GCA_900546525.1 uncultured Collinsella sp. | reverse complement strand
AGAGGAGCTTAGGGCGGGAGAGCACAGTTTTACCAGCGCACAATTTCATTCAAGCCCCGCCAAACAAATGTTGCTCGTCGAGGACATGGGCTGGTTTGACGGCGACAAACTCGAAGGCTTCGTTGACGAGGCGATCGAGATTCTGTCTAAAAACGATGCCCTAGCAGCGAGACTGCCTTATCTAAAAGAGGCGCTAACGTGGCGCCTCGAAAGAATGATCGACATCGCTGAATGGAGTTAGCGAGACAGCGTCGCGCCGTCAGCTCCCCTATCTCCCGCGCAGGGCCTTGAGCTTGGCCAGGGCCTCGGGGCTCAGGCGGCTGCCCAGGGTCATCTTGATCTGCGGAGCTTCCTCTGCCTCGTGAACGTCGTTATCGATCTGCTTGATCTCGTCCACCAGCATGCGGCTCGAGATGCGCGTAACACCTTTGCCCATGACGACGGCCTGGATTGTGCCGTCGCTCGATACCACGGAGCACGCGCGGCCCTCCTCACGTGCCTCGATGCAGAGCTTCTGCACCACGGTATCGGCAGAGACGCCCGTCGGCGAAAACTCAATGCGCACGCCGCGGGCCGGCAGGTTGGGGCGCTCGCTGGAGATATTGCCCGCGCCGTCGAACACGATCACGGCCTCGTAGCGGCCCTGGGCAAAGGCGGCGACGTCGTTGATGAGGGCGGTGCGCGCCATATCGTGAACGTCGCTGGAATACGGATCGTCGGAATGGTCGTATACGAGCTTTTCGTAGCGCGGCGTGCAGTGGATCACGTTGTAGCCGTCAACCACCAACAGCTCGGGCTTATTGGAATGCACCATCGAAACCGGGTCGGCGATGGCCTGCGCAAACGCATTGCCGCCCACGCCGTAGGTCGCGGCCGAAACAATCGGCTTGGCCGAGCCTTCGCCAAAGCGCTTGGCCTTGGACTTGGCACGGTTCTTTTTGGACATGTGCTACTCCTCCCCCATGAGCTCGCCGGCGTTGCGGCGCAGCCACTCAAAGCACAGCGCCGTGGTCGCCTGGGCAACATTAAGGCTCTCGGTCATGCCGCGCTGGGGAAGCTTGGTCAAAAAGTCGCATTTCTCGAGCACCAGGCGCGAGATGCCATCGCCCTCGGACCCCATGACGAGCGCCACGCGACCCTCGAAGGGAGCATCCCAGCAACTGCCTTCGGCGTGCTCAGAGGCACCGCCCACCCAAAAGCCAGCGGCCTTGAGGTCATCGAGTGCACGGGCGATATTGGGAACCTGCGCGATGGGCAGGTGCATGACGGCGCCGGCAGAGGTCTTGTAGCTGCCCACGGTCACGCCGGCGGCGCGCTTATTGGCAATGATGACGCCCGCGGCGCCCACGACCTCGGCGGAGCGCACGATAGCGCCAAAGTTACCGTCGTCGGTCACATGGTCGAGCACGATGACGAGCGCCGGACCGTCGCCCGCACGGTCGAGAATATCGGCGACATCGGCATAGGGGAAGTTGCCAACCTCGAGCGCAATGCCCTGGTGAGCGCCATGGCTCGACAGCGCATCGAGCTGTGCGCGCGGCACGTACTTAATGCGGACACCCGCGGCGTTGAGGTCATCGACCAGGCGCGACAGGGCGGCATCGCGCTCCCCGCCCTCGGCAATGAGCGCGCACTTGACGGGAAAGCCGGTACGCAGCGCCTCGGCGGCAGCACGGCGACCTTCGATAAACTCACCCTTGGGAATCTGAACGTTGTCGCGGTTGCGATCGCGCTGCGGACGTGCGGCCTGGGTGCGATCGCGCTGGCCCTTGGAAGCGGCAGCGCGATCATTGCGGCGAATCGGACGCGAGCCAGAAGCAGCCTGCTTGCCGCCACGAGACGCGCGCTTGCGATTGTCGGCCATAAAGCGACCTCCTTAAATAGATAACAAACAAGAATCGACCGTCCGAGCCACGGCACCTTGCCTTTCAATCGTCGGGCATGACCACCAGGTCTATGCCCTCCTCTTTCAAGGCAATCTGCCGCACCTCGAACGGTCGACAAATACTAGAGAGTCTTAATACGAGTGCCCGCGGCAGTATCCTCGATCGTCAGGCCCAGGTCCTTGAGCTGGTCGCGGATGGCATCTGCCAGATCCCAGTTCTTGGCGGCACGGGCCTCGGCACGGGCCTCGAGAATCTTGGCAGCGGCCTCGTCCACGTCGTCACCCGTGTAGGCAACCAGGCCGGCGGCAACGCCCAGCAGGCCCAGCGGCAGCTCGACCTTGGGCTCGGGAAGCTCGACGCCAAACGTATCGAGCAGCTCGGTCAGCGTATCGGCGGCAGTCAGGACTGCGGCCTTGTCGGCAGCATCGCCCGCCTGCTCCAGATACTGATTGCACTCGGTGACAAAGCCAAAGACGGCACCCATGGCACCAGCGGTGTTAAAGTCGTCGTCCATGCACTCCTTAAAGGTGGCACGGGTCTCGGCGGCCTTGGCGGCAAACGCCTCGGATGCCGCCTCATCGGCGTCGGCCGTCGCGTGGCTTGCGGCCCAGCGCAGGTTCTCGACCGTGCCGGCGATACGCGTGAGCGAGTTCTCGGCACCCTCCAAGCGCTCCCAAGAGAAGTCGAGCGGCGAGCGATAGCTCGTCTGCAGCATCAGCAGACGCAGAGCCGCGGCAGAGTGCTGCTCGAGGACCTCGGCCAGCGTAAAGAAGTTTCCGAGCGACTTGGACATCTTCTCGCCGTCGACCAGCAGCATGCCCGTGTGCATCCAGGTGTTGGAGAAGCCCTGGTGCCAGGCGCAGGTAGCCTGGGCGCACTCGTTCTCGTGATGCGGGAAGGCAAGGTCGGAGCCGCCGCCGTGGATGTCGATCGGGGTGCCCAGGTAGCGGTGCACCATGGCGGCGCACTCGGTGTGCCAGCCGGGACGGCCCTCGCCCCAGGGGCTCGGCCAGCTGGGCTCGCCGGGCTTGGCGGCCTTCCACAGGGCAAAGTCGAGCGGGTCGTTCTTGTCCTCGTTCTCCTCGATGCGCGCGCCCACCATAAGGTCGTCGATGTTGCGGCCCGAGACCTGGCCGTAGTTGGGATCGCTGCGCACGGCAAAGTACACGTCGCCGTTATCGGCTGCGTAAGCGTGGCCCTGCTCGATAAGTGTCTTGATCATGGCGATCATGGGACCGATCTCTTTGGTGGCGCGGGGACGCACGTCGGGATCGAGCACGTTGGCGGCGCGCATGACGCCGATGAACTTGTCGGAGAACTCCGTCGCGACCTCGGCAGCCGTACGGCCTTGCTCGTTGGCGCGCTTGATGATCTTGTCATCGACATCGGTGAGGTTCTGGGCGAACGTGACCTCATAACCGCTCGCGATGAGCCAACGGCGGATCACGTCAAAGCTGATGAACGTACGGGCGTTACCGATGTGGATGTTGTCGTAGACCGTGGGGCCGCACACGTACATGCGGACCTTGCCGGACTCGATGGGCTGGAACTCTTCCTTTTTATGGGTAGCGCTGTTGTAGATACGCATTCGTTACTCCTTAACAGTTTTCTGTAGCAGGCAGACGGCCCAAGCGCCAATTCCCTCGCCTTGGCCTTCCCAGCCGAGCTTTTCGGTCGTAGTGGCGGCGACGCCCACGTTTTCGACGTCAACGCCCAGGGCATGGGCAAGGTTGGCGCGCATGGCATCGCGGTGCGGGGTGATCTTGGGTTGCTGACAGGCAATGGTGCAATCGGCATCGACAAACTCAAAGCCTAGCTCGCGCGCATAGTCCATCACGCGAGCGAGCAGCACCATCGAATCGGCACCCTCGTAGGCGGGGTCGGTATCGGGGAACAGCTTGCCGATGTCTCCCCCACGGCAGGCGCCCAGAATGGCGTCGGCCAACGCGTGCGCGAGCACATCGGCATCCGAGTGGCCCAGCAGGCCGCGCTCGTAGGGAATGTCAACACCACCGATAATACATCGACGCCCCTCCACCAGACGGTGAACATCGTAGCCGTGTCCAATGCGCAGGTTACTGAACATGGGGAAGGTCCTCTCCCTCGGCCATGCGGCCGAGCAGAATCGCGGTTACGGGACGCAGGTCCTCGGGCACCGTCACCTTAAGGTTATCGCGCGGGCTCTGGACGCAGCGGACGCGCCCACCCATGCGCTCGACCAGCGAAGAATCGTCGGTGCCGATAAAGCCCTCGGCGATGGCTGCGGTGTGGGCGCGCTTCATGGCGTCGACGCTAAAGATCTGCGGCGTCTGTGCAGCCCAATAAAGTTCGCGCGGCGGCGTCTCGACGATATTATCGCCGTCGACGATCTTGAGCGTGTCGATCGCAGGCTGGCCGCACACGACACCGTCGAGGGCACGGTCGCTCACGAGTACGTCGATAGCGTGATCGATGGCCTCGGTAGTAATGAGCGGACGAGCGCCGTCGTGAATGGCGACGTATTCAAAGCCCGCCGGAACCGCATGCACGCCGGCACGGGTGGAATCCTGGCGGGTATCGCCGGCATCGGCAAAACTGATGGGCGTGTCATAGTCAAACGGGTCGATGGCCAGGCGGCGCATCTCGGCACGACGCTCGGCAGGGCAAACCACGACGATTTGGCCGACCCTATCGCTACGGTCAAATGCGCGGATGGACCAGCTCATAAGCGGACGACCCGCTACATTGACGAGCTGCTTGCCACCGGGGTTACCAAAGCGCTGGCCGCTGCCACCAGCAACGACCACGGCGCATACGGGCGCCATTATGCGTTCCCCTGTTTGGTGCCCTTCATGCGGTACAGGGAGTCCGCAAGAATGGCAGGGTTGTTAACGCCGAAGTCGCCCAGGCGCTCCGGATCCTCGCTGATGTCGTCCATGAGTTCCTGCAGCGAGCCGTACTCGTCGACAATCTTCTCGGCCACGCCGTCGCGCACGACGGACACGCGCGAAAGCGTGCGCAGGCCCAGCGGTGTCATGACAGAGTCTTCATCCAGGTCGTCATAACCCAGAACCGCCGCCACATGCTGTGGGTCGGACAGGTCCTTAGGCGTCATGCGAGCGAGCTCGGCGCGAATCTTCTCGGCGTTTGCCTCGGAGGAGTCGCTCGCATAGTCGCGGATCATCAGGTCGTATTCGGTATCCATGCTGGAGCCAGCGAGCTGCTCGAGCTGCATCTGCACGAGCTTGCCCTGGTTGCCCAGCTTGACGATACAATCCTTAAGCTCGGTCTTTGCCTGTTGCATGATCTCGAAACTCGAGAAAATGCCGGTGATGTCGGCGAGCGTAACGTAGTCATCGAGCTCGAGGGCCGTCAGACGCAGCAGGGAGCGGTCGAGCGACTGACGGGTGGTCTGAAGCGTGGCGACGAGCTGGTTGACCGAGCTCATGATGGTGGTGACAGGCTGAATCTCGTAGCTCTTACCGTGGACGTACACGTTAACGACGGCACGACGGGCCGAGACCGAGATCACGATGGCGTCGGTAAGCACCGACATGCGAGCGGCAGTACGGTGACGCATGCCCGTCTCACTCGTGGCGAGCGAGGGATCGGGATTGAGATGGAAGTTGGCGCGCAGGATCTGGGTGAGGTCGCCATCGATAACGATGGCGCCGTCCATCTTGGAAAGCTCGAACAGGCGGTTCGAGGTAAACGAAATGTTGAGCGGGAAGCCGTCGTTACCGGCAGCGAGCACGTTTTCGGTGTCGCCGACGCAGATAAGAGCACCCAGGTGACCAGCAATGATCATATCGAGGGCGGTGCGGATCGGCTGGCCGGGGGCAGTCAGGCGAATAGCCTGTTCCATACGCTTTTGCAGCTCGTTCTTATCCAAGGCATCGCTCCCATCGTATACGCTCCATAAACGCTAAATAGTTTCTCACGGTTTGTCCCCGCAGCAGCCACGAAATCCGATGCTTACAGAATGAGCGAACACGGCCGAGAGCCCAACCCAAATGGGCTGCTTATGTGGTAGTATCGGGATTCATATAAATGAGGGAGTAGTCGTGTAATCGGGTTCGCCCGCAGAGAGGGAGCCAGACTATGGGACTCGCAGAGCTCGTGTTGCTCGCCGTTGGCCTTTCGATGGACGCCTTTGCCGTTTCCATCTGCAAGGGCCTTGGCATGAAAAAGATCAACCTTAAGGTCGCCGTAGTGCTCGGCCTGTTCTTTGGCGGCTTTCAGGCCGGCATGCCCGTAATCGGATGGGCGCTTGGCAGCCAGTTTATGGGCATCATCGGCCCTATCGACCACTGGATTGCCTTTATCCTTTTGGCCTTTATTGGCAGCAAGATGCTGTGGGAAGCCTTTACCGAAGACGAGGATGAAGGCGACGGCAAGGATGCCGAAAAGATTGACCTGGTCGAGTACCTGATTCTCGCCATTGCCACCTCGATTGACGCCCTGGCCGTAGGCATCTCGTTTGCGGCGCTCTCGGTCGATATCGTTCCCGCTGTATCGCTTATCGGCGTCACAACGTTTATCTTCTCCGTCGCCGGCGTAGCGATCGGCCACACCTTTGGCGCGCGCTACGAAAAGCCCGCCGCCATCGTGGGCGGCGTTGTGCTTATCCTTATCGGCCTCAAGATTCTGCTGGAACACTTAGGGTTTTTGGCGCTGTAAAACACCCTTCAAAACTAAACGTCCGTGCAAGGCCTCATGCAGAGTTTTGCATAAGGCCTTTTCATGCAGACTTTTGCATGTCATACTGATATGCAAAAGTCTGCACGTTAGGAGATCGCCGTGGATACCCTTCCCATCACCACACCGCGCCAAGCTGGTATCTATGTGCGCCAGGCACGCGAGTCACAGGGGATCACCCGTGCGACCCTCGCTAAAAAAGCCGGTGTTTCGGAGCGCCTGCTCGCATCGCTCGAGCTGGGAGATGCCACGGGCATTCGGCTCGACAAG
>URDE01000093.1:0-6919 GCA_900546525.1 uncultured Collinsella sp. | reverse complement strand
TTCAACCTCCCAGGCTGCAAGAATATGCAGCTACAACCTCATGACCTCCACATATACCCATGCTTACACGGCTCTTCATGCGTATTCCAACCAAATGCTGACCAAGAGCTTGACGGATTCGATAGCAAGATACGCTGCGGCGAGGACAACCTGAGTCAAACCGCAGGTCGCCGATTGCAGGGTTGTGGTCACGAAATGCATACCACCGGTTCGATCGATTGCCTCAAAATTTTTAAATTCGCTGCCACGTCATTCATGAATACCTATTTTGAACAGATCATCGAGCGGGATCTGGCTGGTCAGGATGCTTTTTTAGTACTCATCTGGCACATGCCGGATACGGGTGCGGAGCGAGCGCTTTAAAAAATGCCAAGTTTTCTGTTTGCACTTTTCGATTCCTCGTGTATACTGACTTTCGCATTTAACGGAGAGTTGTCCGAGTGGCCGAAGGAGCACGATTGGAAATCGTGTAGGCGTCAAAAGCGTCTCCAGGGTTCAAATCCCTGACTCTCCGCCAGTTAATTCCAAAGCAGGCCTTAGTGCCTGCTTTGTTTTTACCCCACGCGGAGGGGTGGCAGAGTGGTTGAATGCGGCGGTCTCGAAAACCGTTTGGCCTGTATAAGGTCACGAGGGTTCGAATCCCTCCTCCTCCGCCATTTTGGTTGTGAAAGCTCCCAGGAATGGGAGCTTTTTTGTTTTGAGTCCCTAACAAGCAAATACGGCGAAGAAGGAGGGGTTCGAACCCGCCAGGGCGCAAAGCGTAAAGAAAACGCACCAGTGGCGCGTTTTTAGCGCAGCGCGGTCGGCGTAAGCCGACCGGATAAATTTTGAGCTCCGATCAAAATA
Organism: uncultured Collinsella sp.; assembly: GCA_900546525.1. Classification (GTDB taxonomy): domain Bacteria; phylum Actinomycetota; class Coriobacteriia; order Coriobacteriales; family Coriobacteriaceae; genus Collinsella. The sequence continues at coordinate 6,073 of URDE01000093.1, read as the reverse complement.
TAGACATCCCTCCTATTCAGCCACGCCCTCATCGCGTTCAGCATCAACCCAGATCCCCAAACATGTACACCACCCTCCAAAAACGATATTTTTCGATATCTTTGGAGGCTGATGCACATACTTGAAACCTATGACCGCACCCAGTCCCGACCGTTTGCCGAGCAATAGGGTCGCGATCGTCGCCGAACATGTACTATGTACGGGCATTGTCCAATCCCGTAACTCAAAGGACCCCATCTTGCCCGTCGTCGCCGCCATAACCGTTACCTCACATGCCTCGGATGCCATGGTCGCTATCCCATTTTGGCTCGAGATGTTCGCCGTTGTCGCTGCATCGATCTCGGGTGTGCTGGTTGCGCGCGAACACAAGCTCGACCTGGTGGGCGCGGTCGCACTCGCGGTAGTCTGCGGTCTGGGCGGCGGTCTTTTGCGCGACATGACACTCCAGGTCGGCAACGTCTACATCCTCAACCAGCCAATGGCGCTGCCGCTCTCCATCGCCACGGCGGCCATCATTTACATCTTCCCGGCAATCGTCGATAAGCCCGACAAACTCATCCCCCTGCTCGACATCATCTCGGTCGGCATCTATGCGGCAACCGGCGCAGACAAGGCACTGGTCTACGGATTTGCACCCGTCGTTTGCATCATGATGGGCTTTTTCACCGCGGTGGGCGGCGGCATGCTGCGCGACGGCTTTATGGGCGTGGTTCCGGGCATTTTCCAACGCACCAACTTTTATGCCATCGCGGCCATCGCCGGATCGGCAAGCTATGTAAGCCTCGTCATGAGTGGCTTGGTCAGCAATGTCGCCGCGCTGGTCGTATGCGTTATCGTGACCATGGGTCTGCGCTGGCTCTCGCTGCGCTTTGACATCAAAAGCCCCACCGAAGAAGACATCGCGCACTTTTTACATCGCAAAAAGTAGATAGCACGGCACGACCTTTCGAAATGCAACCGAGAGGTTCTTTTAGAGCGCTCGCACGTTGGGTACCCTGTTAGATATATGCCGAGTATCTAACGAAGGATTCACTATGCCTTGCAACCTAGAACCGTCGACCAAGCGCCACAAAGCGCAGGCCCGCATCGCCCTCCTATTCGTACTGATTGCGCTTGCGCTGACCGTACTTCCCACGGCGTCGTTCGCCGGCACAGACACCGCGGGCAACGTACTCGCAACCGAAGCTGACTCAAATCCGTCTGGCGTCGCGGGCGACCTGTACTGGGCTGGCCAAAGCCTTAACCTGGACGATGCCTCCATCGGCCGCGATATTATCGCGGCAGGCGACAGCCTATCGATTCGCGACTGCACCGTAGGCGGCGCCATTCGCCTGGCGGCGCGCACCATCGATATCTCCAAAACCGCAATCGATGGCAGCGTGACGGTAGCCGGTCAGCACGTCGTGCTCAACACCGGTAGCACCGCCAACTGTTTTTACGCGATGGGCGATACTGTTGCCCTGCGAGGCTCCACCAAGTCGGCAGCACTTGCAGGCGATACGGTGACCATCGACGGCACCGTCGAGGGCGATGTCGAGGTTTGGGCCGATAAGCTCGTCTTGGGCAAAAACGCCCGCATCACCGGCACCGTGAGCGCGCATGTTTCCGAGGACCCCGAGCGGGCCGAGGGCGCTCAGGTCGGAGCCCTCAAGATCGACCGTACCGAGAACGAGAACACCTCAACGATTAACGACACCATCGGCGGCATCGTCGCCGCGGCGCTTTCCACCTGCTTTGTCGCGATCCTCCTCGAGCTCGTCTTTCCGCGCGCGACCGCCAGCGCCGCCGGCATGCTTCGTCAACGACCTACCCCTCTGTGGGTGAGCGGTCTTTTGGGCACGGTGGCCGCCGTTCCCGCCGTCCTGTTACTCATCATCTCGATTGCAGGTCTGTCACTCGCCGGAGCTCTCATGTGCGCCGTGATCGGTATCGCTCTGGTCTCGGCGGCGTTTACGGGCACCGCGATCGCACGCATGATCGGACACAGCCAGAACCGCTACGCCATGGCCGCCGTGGGCGGTATCGCCGCGGGCGCACTCACGGCACTTCCCCTTATGGGCAGCTTCGTCAGCGGCGTAGCCTTCGTCTTTACGCTCGGCTACGTCATCCAGATCATCTGGCGCAACGCCCGCCTCAAGCCGCAACAAGCCTCCAACACGCCAGGACTCCCCACCGCCTAGCCGTCAACCCCACAAAGGGGACAGGCACCTTTGTGGGGGTGCAGACCAACTCAATCCCTGTACACAAAAAAGGGCACCGACCGCGATGGTCGGCGCCCTTTCTTGTTAGTCGTTATAAAGCTCAGCGCTTATTTGTTGACCTGACCGGCGCGGACGGCGGCCTTCTTGCGGTCGGTGGCATTGAGCAGACGCTTGCGCAGGCGGATGTTCTTGGGAGTGATCTCCACCAGCTCATCGTCGGCGATGTACTCCAGCGCCTCCTCCAGCGAGAAGGTGCGGGGCGGCACCAGCTGGACGGAGATATCGGAGGTCGAGGAGCGCTGGTTGCCCAGGTTCTTGGTACGGGCGATGTTGACGACCATGTCGCCGGCCTTGCTGCGCTCGCCCACGATCATGCCCTCGTAGCACTCAGTGCCCGGCTCAACGAACAGCTGGCCGCGCTCCTGCAGCGTACCCAGAGCGTAGGCAACGGCCTTCTCGGTGGTCATGGAGATCATGGCGCCGTTCTGGCGGTTGCCGATCTCGCCGGCATAGGGGCCGTACTCCAGGAAGGTGTGGTAGAACACGCCCTCGCCGTGAGTGACGTTCATGATGCGGTTCTTAAGACCCATGATGCCGCGGGTCGGGATCTTAAACTCGAGGTGCGTCACGATACCCGAGGTATCCATGCTCGTCATGATGCCGCCGGAGGTGCCGAAGACCTCAACGACCTTGCCCGAGTACTCGTCCGGGCACTCGACGACGGCCTGCTCGACGGGCTCCAGCTTATTGCCGTTCTCGTCCTTCTTAAACAGAACGCGGGGACGGCCGACCTGGAACTCAAAGCCCTCGCGACGCATGGACTCCATCAGGACGGACAGGTGCAGAATGCCGCGGCCCGAGACCTCGACGCCGCTCTTGTCCTCGAGCTCCTCGATCTTCATGGTCACGTTGTTCTCGGCCTCGTTGAACAGGCGCTCCTTGAGCTGACGGGCACCCACGATGTCGCCGTCGCGGCCGACGAGCGGGGAGGTCGAAGCCTCAAAGACGATGGACAGGGTCGGCGGGTCGATCTCGATGGGTTCGAGCTCAACGGGGTTCTCGGGATCGGTGTAGACATCGCCGATATCGGTGCGGTCGATGCCCACGACGGCGGCGATGTCACCGGCGCCGACTTCCTGGCACTCGGTGCGACCCAGGTAGTCGAAAGTAAAGAGCTGCTTGACGGTAGCGGTAGCGCTGGAACCGTCGTTCTTGACGACCAGGATCTGATCGCCCTGGTGAATGGTGCCGGAGTACACGCGACCGATACCGATGCGGCCAACGAAGTTGGAGTGGTCGATGGTCACACATTGCATGGCCAGCGGGGCGTTCTCGTCAACCTCGGGCGCGGGCATGTCGTCAATGATCATATCGAGCAGCGGATACATGTCCATGTTGCCGTCGTTGGGGTCAAGGCGGGCAAAGCCATTCATGGCGCTGGCGTAGACCACGTGTTCCATGGCGAACTCAAGCTGGTCGTCGGTGGCGCCCAGGTCGGCCATAAGGTCCAGGCAGTCGTTGTAGGCCTTCTCGGGGTTGGCGCCCGGACGGTCGATCTTGTTGATGACGATCATGATCTTGAGGCCGGTGTCGATGGCGTGACGCAGCACGAAGCGGGTCTGGGGCATGGGGCCCTCAAAGGCATCGACCAGCAGCAGGGCGCCGTCGGCCATACGCAGCACGCGCTCGACCTCGCCGCCAAAGTCAGCGTGGCCCGGGGTGTCGATGACGTTGATCTTAACGTCCTTGTACTCGATAGAGATGTTCTTGGCGAGAATCGTAATGCCGCGCTCGCGCTCCTGGTCGTTAGAATCCAGGACGCGGTCCTCGACCTGCTGGTTGGCACGGAAGGCGTCCGTGGCACGCAGGAGCTTGTCGACCATCGTCGTCTTGCCGTGGTCGACGTGAGCGATGATGGCGATGTTCCTCAGATTGTCTACGCGCATGTAGTTCCCCTATCTTCTATCTATATACAACCGGCACGCGTATGCGACCCGCCCAGCAACACAACGCTCGGCGGGAATTTTGAGCCTTTTACCGAAAACTCGTTTATTTTAGCGATTTTAGATAAGAGGGGTTTCCTCGCCTGCAGGTTCAGGGTCGCTCCACATAAAACCATCGCCGGCGCCCACACCCTCGTACAGTACGTATGCCGAAAAGCCGCTCTCGAGCGTCGTCTCAAAGAAACTCACAAGCAGGGCGTCATGGTAGCCGCCATCGATTTCGACACAACCAGTGTAGCCGATGGCGTAACGGGCGATGCGACCCAGGCCCTCGTCCTTAAGGCCCATCTTGTGCTCGGAGATAAAGTTGGTGGCAGCCTCGAGGCATGCCTCCTCGCCGTCCTCGTCGAGTGCCGCCAGATAGCGGTTGGACGCGGCGTCTTCGATCGCAACGACAACGCCGGGGTTCTCACCAGCGGCCAGGTCGTCTAAAAATGCCCCGATGAGGTCGCACACCATGGCGTCGAGCTCGGCGGAGACGTTTCCGGCGTCCTGCATATCCTGTGCCATTTTTAGACCTTCCCATCGAGTCCGGCGTCGTTACATCTCTTGTGCCTCGGCAGCGATCTCGGCGGCGGCGTCGCGGGCGCGCATCATATCGGCGGCGCGCTTATCGAGTACCTTGATCTGGTTGGTCAGCATCACGGCATCGACCACGCCCCAGATGACCAAGCCCGTCGAAATCGAAAACCCAAGCGCACCAACTGTACCACGAAGGCGCGAGGAGATTGCCGCGACAAGTGCGGAGACGGCAACCATCTTGATAAAGGAGGCACGGCGCTCGCGAAGCGTACGGGCCTGCGTCACATAGGCGATGCGTGCGGCCTCGGATGCCTCCGAGCGCATCTGGGCCTCGCGGGCAATGGCGGCGGCTTCGGCTGAAACGCCGCGACCCATCAGTGCACACTCCGTCTCATGGCTACTCATCATTTAAAAATCATCGGGCGAGAGCGTATGGACGAACTCGTCGAACTTCTCAAATTCCTGCTCGTCATCGATTTCCTCGGCAACCGGAGATACGGTGCCCAGGCGGTTCATGATGTCGTCCTCCACAAACATGGGGGCATTGCTACGCACGGCGAGGGCGATGGCATCGCTCGGACGCGCATCGATCCTATGCTCGCTGCCGTCGGCCAAAACGACGACCGTCGCGTAGAACACGGGCGGCTCGGCACGGACAATCTCAATACGCTCAAGCTTTGCATCCAGGGCATCAAGCGTATCGAGCAGCAGGTCATGGGCAATCGGGCGCTCGGCTCGACCGCTGTCGATACCGCGGCTAATAGCCGCAGCCTCAAACGAACCAGTTTGGATAGAAAGGGAGCGCAGCGGCGCGGGGGAGTCCGATTTGCTGCAGCGCTCGCGAAGTACGATAAGCGATGGCACGGGACCGGCGGCCATGACGATGGTCTCTATGTCGACACGAACCATGGAACACCTCCGGTACGTAACGGTTAACACGCGGCGCCTTCGCCGCATTGAATTGCTATACTACCCAATCTTTCGCACAGCACACAAAACCAAAATGAGTTTTATAACACACAAGAAAAAAGCCCCGAGGCAATACCTCGAGGCTCTTCACAGTTTTGATGGTGGACCTGACAAGATTCGAACTTGTGACCTCCCGGTTATCAGCCGGACGCTCTAACCAACTGAGCTACAGGTCCATCATGGTGGAGGTTAGGGGGATCGAACCCCTGACCTCAGGCTTGCAAAGCCCGCGCTCTCCCAGCTGAGCTAAACCCCCACGGAGACAGTAATAAACACCCCAGCGGCGACTCGGCTCTCGCTGGGGTGTTTATTGCGAAAGAAAGTGGTGGACCTGACAAGATTCGAACTTGTGACCTCCCGGTTATCAGCCGGACGCTC
>URDE01000092.1:0-6970 GCA_900546525.1 uncultured Collinsella sp. | reverse complement strand
TTGGATCGGCGTCGACATCGAACGGCGAGATTTCACCTCGGTCGAATTTACGGCGAGCGACCTCCGCGATCATGGCAGCGTTATCGGTGCAGGCAGACAAGGGCGGCACCGTCACGCGGATTCCCTGACGCCCGAGTTTCTTGATCATCATCTCGCGCAGATGCGGGTTGGCCGAGACGCCGCCGCCGATGCAATACTCCTTGCACCCGGTAGCATGCAGGGCGTTTTTGGCCTTCTTGTACTGCACGTCAAAGACCGCCGCCTCAAACGAAGCCGCCAAATCGGGCAGATGAATCGTGCGCCCGGCCTTGGTCTCCTGCTCGATGTAGAGCGTCACCGCCGTCTTGAGGCCCGAAAGCGAGAAGCGGTAGTCGCCCCTGCTGTTCAGCGCGCGGGGGAAATCAATCGCCTTAGGGTTGCCCGTCTCGGCAAGCTTGGAGATGATGGGGCCTCCGGGATAGCCAAGGCCCAGTGCCTTTGCCACCTTGTCGAAGGCTTCGCCCACGGCGTCGTCAAGCGTCTCGCCAAGCACCTCGTAGTCGCCCCATGCCCTTACGTGCACGAGCATGGTGTGCCCGCCCGAAACAAGCGTAAAGATAAACGGCGGCTTGAGGTCGGGCTGCGCCAACAGGTTGGCAAACAGGTGACCCTCCAGATGATTGACGCACACCAGCGGTTTGCCGGCAGCATACGCAAAGCCCTTGGCAAAGGCGACACCCACCACCAAGGCACCCACCAGGCCCGGACCTTGCGTCACACCCACGGCGGCAAGCTCACTTGGTGCAATGGCTCCGCCCGTAAGGCCCAGCGACGCTGCGGCGTCCTCGAGTGCCGCGTCCACGACGCTCACGATGACCTCAACGTGCTTGCGCGAGGCGATCTCGGGCACCACGCCGCCAAAGCGAGCATGAAAATCAATCTGTGTCGACACCTGGTTGGCCAGTATATTGCCATCCGCATCGATAATTGCCACGGCTGTCTCGTCGCAGGAGCTCTCGATGGCAAGCACCAGGCGGCGGCGCTCGATTTCGGCACGCTCCTCAGCGGTGCGTTCGGGCGCGGGCAGCGGCCATACACGCTGTTCGGCAGCCGTCGGCTCGGGCGAGGCATTGTCGAGAGGAAGCACCAGGGGCAGCGGCGCCGTCATGACGATGGCATCCTTGCCGGCACCGTAATAGCCACGGCGACGACCCGCCTCGGTAAAGCCCAGAGCGGCATAGAGCGCAATTGCGGCCTCGTTGCCGTCCTCAACCTCAAGCGAAGCCGTGGTGCAGCCGAGCATCTGCGCGTCATAGCTCACGTGCGACAGAAGCTTGCGGGCGATGCCCTCGCGGCGATGCGCCGGATCGACGGCAACGTCCATAATCTGTACGTCCCCGTCGACGACCATACCGCCGGCAAGACCCAGCAGACGGCCGTCGTCGTGCGCCACCCACCAGCTACGTGGCGCGGCAACGTCCTCGCCCAGCTCGGACAGGAACATGCCCGGCGTCCACGCCTCGTGTCCGGCGCCTTCAAAGCAGGCGGCCTCCAGTGCGCTCGCGCCCTCGGCATCCGCCGCGCCCATGGGGCGGAATTGCAGATGACGTCCGGCAAGCTCGTCGGCAACACCTGTCACCTCACTCTGCGCGCTCTCGGCAAGGCCCAGACGCTTGCGCTCGTTTTCCTCGGCGTCCGAAAGGCGCGTATAGATCGGCAAGACGCGAGCCGGATCGCCATCGCCTGCGGCGTGCGCCATCAGCAGGCCCTCGCCCGAGGGCCACCACAGGTCTCGCTCCACGCAGCGCGCCGTCTCATCCTCGCCCAGCAGTTTGCCATAACGCACGAGACCGTCACCAGTCAGCTGAACCTGATCCCAGTCCGCGGTCTGGCGCCACTCATCAAGCGCCACGGCGGCCTTGACCACGCGCTCGCGCTCAAACAGACGCTCGGGGCCCTCATCCCCCAGCACATAGAGCGCCGGGTACACCTCGCCGCGCATGGCATCGGCAAGAACACCAAGCTTGCCGCGCACGCCGGCCTTCCATGCCGTCCAGGCGCAAGCATCGAGCGTCGACGCGCCCAGCAACGGCACATTGGCACCGTGCGCCAGACCCTTTGCGGTGGAGATGCCGATACGCACGCCCGTAAACGAGCCGGGACCGCGACCGACCACATAACAGCCGACATCGCTGCGATCCAGGCCGGCCTGCTTCAGTAGGTCATCAACAGTATTCACGAGCTCCACGTTGGCATGGCGGCGACACAGATGGTCCCCATTTACCAGCTTTGCCTCGCCTGTCTGCACGTCAATCCAGCTTGCCGCGCAGGCAAGCATGTCGGTCGATGTGTCGAGCGCCACCACCAGCGCGTTGTCGTTATGCAAGCTCATCTTGTACAGCCTTATCTATCAAATGGGAAAGCTCAATCGCGCGCTCGCCGTGTGCCTCGAGCGTTATCGTTCGCACGTCGCTGTCGTCCTCATCGCGCTTAAGCGTCACCGAAAGATACTCATCTGTCAGTTCATCCTGAAACTGCTCGCCCCATTCCAGCAGGCAAACACCCTCATAGCCCAGCACGTCAAAAATGCCCGTATCCTCAAGCTCGTAGGCATGCTCCAGGCGGTACAGATCAAAATGGAACAGCGGAATACGCCCTTGGTCATGAACGGCCATGAGTGCGAACGTAGGGCTTGTGACCATATGCTCATCGCCCAGAGCGCGCGAAACGCCCTTGGTAAAGTGGGTTTTGCCCACCCCGAGGCCGCCGGTCAAGATCAGCACATCGCCATCTTCTAGACACGGTGCGACCAGCTCGCCAAAATGCTCCGTATCGGCAGTACGGGCCGTTCTATAGGTACCTACCCCCAGGCGCTCCAGGGACATATACGCTCCTTATTATTATTCCGAGGCGGTCTCCGGCGCGGGGTGCCGCTCCAGATAGTCGCCCAGCATCTTAAAGTCTTCCTCCAGCAACTCCTGCCACGCCGGATTGCGCAGCGCCGCCGCAGGATGAAACGTCGGCATCACCACAAAGTGGCCCATCTGATGGAACCTGCCGCGCAGCTTGGTAATGCCGATCTCGGTCTTGAGCACAAAGTGCGTTGCGGGGTTACCGAGCGTCACGATGATATCGGGCCAGATGCTTCGAATCTGCTCGCGCAAAAACGGTGAGCAAGCCAGCACTTCCTCGGGACGCGGATTGCGGTTTCCCGGCGGGCGGCACTTAAGCACGTTGGCGATATAGACGTCCTCGCGCTTAAGACCTGCCAGGGACAAAATGCCGTTGAGGTCTTCACCCGCCGCCCCCACAAAAGGTTCGCCCTGCAAATCCTCGTTGCGACCCGGTGCTTCACCAATAAACATGACGCGAGCGTGGGGGTTTCCCACGCCAAACACGATGTTATGGCGCGACTGATAGAGCTGGCAGAGATGGCAGTCGCCTAAAACAGCCTCAATCTCCTCGAGTGCGACCTCACGTGGCGCCTGATGGGTATGGCCGGGAATGTGCATGACGCCCATAGCGGCTCCTACACGTAGACCTTGTCGAGACGCATGCCAAAGCCGCAGGCGACCTCGTAGTTAATCGTTCCGCGCAGTCGGGCCATCTCGTCCATAGTGATCTCGGCATCGCCATCGCGGCCGACAATAATCATCTCGTCACCATACTCGGCCTCGGGAATCTCGTGTGCCGGGTTGGACTGAATGGCGACCATAAACTGATCCATGCAGATATTGCCAACCTGACGCACGCGCTCGCCGCGATACAGCACATCCATACGATTGGAAAGCGTACGCGATAGGCCGTCGGCATAACCGATCGGCAGCGTGCAGATCTGAACGCGCGTACGCGGTACGCGGTAGGTAAAACCGTAGCCCACGCCCTCGCCCATCGCAGGGTGCGCCACGCGCGTCACGCGCGCATGAACGCTCATAACGGGATCGAGCTGCATCACACGGCTACTCAGCTCGCACGGCTGCATGCCATACAAGCCAACGCCGGCGCGAATCATATCAAAATGCATCGAGGGGTCGAGCATCGAGGACGGCGTGTTGGCGCAATGCACGATACCGCACTCAAAACCCGCATCCTTAATGGCCTGAACGGCCTCGGTAAAGCGCTGGCACTGCAGCTTGTAGTCCCAGCCCGAAGGTTCATCGGCCGTGGCGAAGTGCGTAAATACGCCGTCGCACTGAATACCGCGATGGAAATCAATACCGCGGACAAAGTCGAGCACCTGCGTGTAATGTACGCCGATGCGGTTCATGCCCGTCTCGATGGCGAGATGATACTTGCCCACCTTGCCCGCCGCGACGGCACATTCGCCATACGCAAGAGCAAAGTCGGACGTATAGACCGAGGGCATGATATCGAACTCGAGCAACGTCGGAATGGCCTCGATAGGCGGCTCGCTTAGGATAAGGACGGGTTTCGTAATCCCGCCCTGTCGGAGCTCAACGCCCTCGTTAACCGTCGCCACGGCAAACATGTCGGCGCCGGCCGAATACATAATCTTGGCGCACTCAACAGCTCCATGACCATAAGCGTCGGCTTTAACCACGCAGCACAGGCGCTGACGCGGATTCAGCAAATTCTTATAGGCCCTCGTGTTGCGGCGAAGCGCCCCGCGGTCGATCTCGACCCAGGACCAACGCGTCAAATCGGCTTTATTCATAATTAGTCATCCGACCCTTCGTCCGTGATTCCCAGATCATCGAGCGCATCCTTTGCCGCCAACTCCATGGCGGGACCGATCAAGTCGATAAGATCGGTCGCGATAACGCTCTTCTCGCCAAACTCCGTCGCCGCGGCAAAACCGGCATAGCTATGAAGCGCGACGGCATACGAGTACAGCAGCTCCCAGCGGTCCATCTCATCGCGCATGGTGGCTAGCGTGCCGGCCAGAATACCCGCAAGGACGTCACCCGAGCCAGCGGTCGCCAACGACGCCGGGCCAGAGAGCGGCAGCAGCACGCGCTCAACACCGCAAATGGCCGTCGTCGGGCCCTTAGCGATAACAACGAGGTTATCGGAACCGGCGGCCCAGACAACCTTTTGCGCGGCGGCAATCGCGGTTCCAAGGTCATTGACCTCATCACCGGCGACGAGACGCGAAAGCTCACGATAATGCGGCGTCATAACGAGCGGCTGCTCACGACGATACATCTCGGGATTACTGTCGATGCCATCGATTGCAATCTTGGCAAGGCAGTTGAGAGCATCGGCATCCAAGATAAGCGGTACGTCGAGCTCAAGCAGACCCGAAACCACCTGCATGGCACCGGCAGATGTCGTCATGCCGGGACCACACAGCACGCAGCTATATTTCTTGGCAATCTCACATACCGTCATGCGCGCAGCGGCACCAAAAGAACCGCGGGAATCAGATGGAATAGCAAAGACCGGAATCGAGGGGAGCGCCATGCGGATAAGGTTGGCACACGCATCCGGAGTCGCGACTGCCACATAGCCGGCGCCTGCGCGGGCAGCGGACTTGGCAGCCATAATGGCCGCACCAGGATACTGCGCCGATCCGGCAACAATGAGCACCGAGCCGCGCGAGTACTTATCGATATTCGTAGGCAGCGGAGCAAAATAGTCCACAAGGTCACCGGGTTCCACGATCTCGGCAGCATGGTCGACATCGTCAATAACCTCATCAAGGCGGTCATACAGACCGCCGCAGACCAGATCGCCTGCATATTCGGGACCGTCAGCGCTGTATAAGCCGATCTTGGGAGCAATCATCGTCACCGTACGCTCGGCACGAATGCAGTCGTCATCCACCACACCCGTCTCGGCATTCAGGCCCGAAGGAACATCGATGGAGACAACGCGATCGGCATTTTCATTGACCGTGGGGATCCAGATTGAAAACGGCGCACGAAGATCACCATGAAAACCGGTACCAAAAATGGCATCGACTACAACATCAGCCTTATCAATCAGCACCTCCAGCTCATCACGAGAGGGGCCGACACACACATGCACGTCGCGACCAGCAGTACGACGGGCGACATGACGAGCGAGAGCGGCAGGGATCTCATCCGGCTCAACCGGAGAGACGATATCTACATCAACGCCCTTATGCGTCAGAATGTCAGCGGCAACCCAGCCATCTCCGCCATTGTTGCCAAAACCGACCAATACAAGAACGCGATCGGGGTTGAGCTTTAAAATCTCGTTGGCAGCAAATTCGCCCGCCAACTCCATGAGTTCGGCCTTCGAGGTACCCTCACGCTCGATAATATCTTCGAGGCGAACGACTTCCTCGGTACTCAAAACCGGTTTCATCTATGCTCCTAGCGCATCTTGCGGATCATCATCCAGATGTTCCGACAAAGCAGATTGTTGCAGCTGTTCGAGCTCGTCTAAGACAGAACGAACCTCTTTAAATGTCTGAGCAACGCGCTCCTTCGTGCTCACCTTTTCTTCCTTGGGTTTAGGTCGAGCATCCTCGGTGATCGCAATGGCATTAGCAACAGCCAAGTCACCCGTCAGAGTAATAGAAAGAGCGACCTCGACAACGCCCAATTCCTGGGCGATTTCGAGAGCACGGCCCGAAAGCAGCGCTTTTGGCTTGCCGAGCTTATCGCGCGTTACGGAAACGTCTTTACGGCCAACGCCCTGGCTAAAACCCGTACCAAGCGCCTTAAGTACCGCCTCGCGAGAAGCAAAACGACTGGCATAATGCGCGGCAGGACGAGACGAGGCATCGCAATACGAACGCTCTTCATCGGTAAACACGCGCCGAGCAAACGCGGGCGTCTTCTCAAGGATTGAATTCATTCGGGAAATCTCGACGATATCAACGCCGATTCCGGCTTCGGCCATAATCACCTCCATGCTGCACAGACTATGACATTGTAGCCCGTTCGCAGAAGATGCAACAAACGAGGGTCAAAAACACAGCGACAGTGGAGTGATGGCCCTATAAACGCAAAAAAGGGGGAGGCCGCGAGGCCTCCCCCTTCTACATTCCCAATGGCGG
>URDE01000091.1:0-7020 GCA_900546525.1 uncultured Collinsella sp. | reverse complement strand
GGAGATGTGTATAAGAGACAGGTTTGTGAAGGCGCAGGCCGAAAAGCGCCGCTATGTCTTTGTCGGCGAGCCCCTCGTGCGCTTTATGATCGATCCGCAGCTGCGCGCCGGCAAGTTCTCGGTCTTTGCCGAGAACGTCGATGCCCCCACGCTCGGCCGCCTGTACGAAGAAGAGCGCGCCTATCAAAACGGCCTGGGCCAGAACAACTCCGCGGCAAGCCGTGCCGCCAGCGCCCCGCGCGCCGGCCAGCAGCAGTTTGCTGCCCCGCAGCAGCAGCGTCCCGCCGCCATGCCCCAGCAGCAGCCGACGCCTCGCGCCGCCGCTCCCGACCCGCTTGCCGTGGCAGACCCCTTCGCGCCTAGCATCCCCGACCCCGCCGCTCCCATCCCGGTGCCGCAGACCGTCTCGCGTGACGCGCTTGCCGGCATGGGCGGAGCCGCCGCGACCGGTGCCGCCGTGGGCCTTGGCGCCGCGGCCGGTATTGCCTCCAACATGGCGAGCACCCGCGCCCCGCAGCGCCCGCTCGCCCAGCTCGTCGATGTCGTGAGCGGCGAGAGCCACAGCATCACTTCCGCGCAGGTGACCATCGGTCGCGAGCGTTCGGTTTCGGACATCGCCCTGCGCGACCCCAACGTGTCGCGCCGTCACGCCCAGCTCACCTTTACCGGTTCGGACTGGTCGATCGAGGACCTCAATTCCACCAACGGCACGCTCGTCAACAACCGCCGCATCACGCGCTGCCCGCTGCGCAACGGCGATCTGCTGACGTTTGGCCTGAGCACCTTTGAATTTAGGGGATAGTCGCTTATGAACATCGATATCGTCCTTTTTGCAGGCCGCATCGTCCTGGTCGCCCTGCTCTACATCTTCCTGTTCGCCGTCATGAAAACCGGCGTGGGACTCGTACGCGGCCAGCGCCGCGACTCCGCTATCTGGACGATCGATGTGGACAAGGGTCCGCGCGGCATCCGTGGCATCCATGTAGATATGCTCGGCCCCGTCATCGTGGGCCGCTCGCCGTCCTCGGACATCTGCATCAACGAACCGTTTGTCTCGGCCTCGCACGCACGCTTTTCGCTGCAGGGCCCGGCACTCATCATCGAAGACCTCAACTCGCTGAACGGCACGCTCGTTAACGGCCGTCAGCTGGTGGAGCCCGCAACGCTGCGCGAGGGCGATGAAGTCCAGATTGGCGACGTGGTCATGAAGGTGAACCGTCGATGATCGACGAGGAGAGCAAGTCCGCAACCATGCCCGAGACGCCAACTGCCCCCGCAGCTACGCCGGCTCATGCCGCTCCGGCGCGCCCTGCGACCGTGGAGCCCGAGGACACCGTGTTCTCCCTGCCTCTTTCGCATGTAACTCAAGAATATCCGGCACTCGTCGATGACGAGGACGCCGACACCGAGCAGCTCGACGCCCCCATCGGCGCGCACGCTGCCGAGCAGTCCGCGGAACCGGAGGCAACGCCCGCACCGGCTCACTTTGCCGAGCCCGTCGCCGAGGCGATTAACGAGAGCGCTGCCGTGTTTGCCGCCCCCGAGCCTGCCGCGCCGGTATTCCCCGTCGCCCCGGCAAGCGAGGCGGCACCCGCGCCCGCAACGCCTGCCGAAGTCGAGCAGCCCGTTGCCGCGCCCGCCGCAGCTCCCGAGCCCTCCGCTCAACCCCAGAGCACGCCCGCGCCGTCGCACTTTGCGACGCCCGAGCCGACGGCCGTCGAGCCGCAGCAGGACGGCGATCCCGCCGACCGCGTAACCGAAGATCTCAACCTTCCGGACGTCTCCGACGCCGAGTCGGGCAACGATGCCGACACCGTCTCCCCCGGCGACACCGCCGAAATCGATGTCGCCGCCGTGGAGGCAAAGCTCAAAGATCCCGGCTCGACCATGAGCTTTGAGCCGCTGACCGACGAGCGCATCGAGACCGACTCGACCTACGACGCCGGCACCACCACACAGCTTATGTGGGGCGCCCGCTCCGACGTCGGATGTGTGCGCCCGCACAATGAGGACTCCTATCTGGTGCAGTCGCCGCTCTTTTGCGTGTGCGACGGCATGGGAGGACACGCCGCCGGCGAGGTGGCATCCTCCATCGCCGTCGAAACCATCGCCAAGACGGCGCCGCAGTCCGCCGACGCCGCGCGCCTGGCCGCAGCCGTCGAGGCCGCCAACGCCGCCGTGATCGAGGCCGCCCTCAACGGCCTGGGCAAACCCGGCATGGGATGTACGGCCACCTGCGCCTACATCGAAAACGACACGCTCGCCATCGCCCACGTGGGCGACTCGCGCGCCTACCTGCTCCACGAGGGTACGCTCATCCGCGTGACCCGCGACCATTCCTACGTGGAGGAGCTCGTGGATGCCGGCGAGATTACGGCCGACGAGGCCCGCGTCCACCCCAACCGCTCGGTCATCACCCGCGCGCTGGGCTCGGATCCCGCTATGTATGCCGACCACTTTACCCTGCACATCGAGGAAGGCGACCGCCTGATTCTGTGCTCCGACGGTCTTTCGAGCATGATTCCCGATAGCGATATCGAGAACATCGCTACGCAGTCCTCGAGCGCACAGATCTGTGTCGACAACTTGGTGGACGCGGCGCTCGCCGCCGGCGGCCACGACAATGTGACCGTGGTGGTCGTCGACCTGGTCGACGACGGCGTCATGCGCGAGGCAAAACGCGTCCGACGCCGCAATGTCACCATCGCCACCGTCTTGGCCCTTGTCTTTGTGCTGATAGCAGGCATCTGGGCATACACGGGCGTCACCGGCTCCTATTACTTGGGAACCTACCACGGCAATGTCGCCGTCTGGCGCGGCCTGCCCGGCAAGACGCTCGGGGTCGAGCTCCACTGGCTCGAGAGCGAAACCAGCATCAAGCTGTCCGACCTGCCCGAAGACACGCAAAACCGCCTGAAGGCAGGCATTCCGCAAACGAGTGTCGACGATGCGCAGGACACCATTTCCAAGTACCGCCATCAGATTGACGAGGAGCAGACCCGTCAGGTGATTGACGCGCAAACGATTCGCGACAACACCAATCAGGAATCCACCTCCGAGTCAGATTCCGAGAAAACCGCCGAACAGTCAGCCGAGGCCGAAGCCTCCGATAAGAATTAGAAAGGGAGTGCCGCTTATGAGTCGCCGCAACACCGAACTGCTCTTGCTCATCGCCTCGGCGTTCCCCGTCATCCTGCTCTATGCGATGTACGTGCTCACCGCGGGTGCCACGATTTCCTTTGAGACGCTCGCCGTGCCGATCGGCCTGTTCGCCGCCTTCGCCGCGGCGCATATCGCCGTGCGCATCCTGGCGCCCGGCGCCGACCCCGCCATCCTGCCCATCGTCTTTGTGCTCTCGGGCATCGGCATCACATTCGTGACGCGCCTGGCCCCCGACCTCGCCATCTCGCAGCTCATCATCTTGTTTGTCTCGGTGGCGCTCATGGTGGGAACGCTCGCACTGGTCAAGAACCTCGACGTGGTCATGCGCTACAAGTACACCTTTGGCATTATCGGCATCATCCTGCTGATGCTGCCGATCTTTATCGGCACCACGATCTCGGGCTCCAAGCTGTGGATTCGCATCGCGGGCTTCACCATCCAGCCCGGCGAGTTCGCCAAGGTCTTCATCGTCTTGTTCCTGGCAGGCTATCTGGCCGAGAACCGCGAGCTGCTCTCCATCTCCAACCGCAAGATCTTGGGCCTCAAGATTCCGCGCTTCCGCCTGCTGCTGCCGCTGTTTGCCGTGTGGGGCGTGTGCCTGCTCATCGTCGTCTTCGAACGCGACCTGGGCTCGGCCGTCCTGTTCTACACCATCTTTTTGCTGATGCTCTATGTTGCCACGGGACGCTTTTCGTACGTCATCATCGGCCTTGCGCTGCTGGCCGTTGGAGCTGTGGGCGCCTACAAGTTCCTGTCTCACGTGCAGGTGCGCTTTCAGGTCTGGGTCGATCCGTTTAAGGATGCCCAGGGCCAGGGCTACCAGATCGTACAGTCCCTCTTCTCGCTGGCTGACGGCGGCCTGGTTGGCGTCGGCATCGGCAACGGCATGGCAAACAACATCCCCGTCGTCGAGTCCGACTTTATCTTCTCGGCCATCGGCGAGGAAATGGGCCTTTTGGGCGGCGGCGCCGTGCTCATCCTGTTTATGCTTTTTGCCGTGCGTGGCCTCACCACGGCAGCCCGCGCCAAGTCCGACCTTGCCGCCTTTAGCGCGACCGGCCTTACGGCGGCCATCAGTTTCCAGGCATTCTTAATCGTTGGCGGCGTAACCCGCCTGATCCCGCTGACCGGCGTCACCCTGCCCTTTATGAGCCAGGGCGGTTCCTCGCTGCTGGCGAGCTTTATCATCGTCGCGCTGCTGCTGCGCGCCGGCGACGAGGCAACCGGACGCGAAGCCGAGCTCACCGGCACCGGCACGATGGCCGCCATCACCGATGACCAGGTCGCATCCGCCGCTGCCCCGACCGGTACGCGTTTTGCCAACGTGCCTTCCTACAGCCACGGCAACCACTCCGCGGGCTCTCGCATGCGTCGTCGCCTGCTCGACACGCCAGAGTCCGGCGTGCTCGGCCGCGTGGCGCTTGCCAACCGTCTGACTCGTGCCGTGTTTGCCTTTACGGCGCTGTTCGCCATCCTTATCGGCAACCTCACCTATGTCCAGGTCATCAAGGCGAAGGACTACCAGGACATGCCGACCAACAACCACACCATCGCCCGCTCCAAGTACATCCAGCGTGGCTCCATCATCACGTCCGACGGCGTGACACTAGCCGAGTCGCTGCAGCAGGAGGACGGCACCTACGCCCGCTCCTACCCCAACGGCAACATGGCCGCGCACGTGGTGGGCTACGTGAGCCAGCAATACGGCACCGCCGGCATCGAGAGCGTCATGAACGATACGCTCACCGGCTCCAAGGATTACTCCAGCTGGAACAACGCCATCGCGTCGCTCGCGGGACAGACACAGCCGGGCAATACCGCCAAGCTCACCATCGACTCGCGCATCCAGACGGCTGCCGAGCAGGCGCTCAAGGGCTTTAAGGGCGCTGTGGTGGTCATGGATCCGCGTACCGGTGCGGTCCTTGCGTGCGCGAGCTCGCCCACCTATGACAACACCAACATCGATGCCCTGATGCAGTCGGGCGGTGGCGAGGACGGCTCCATGTACGACCGCGCCATGGACGCGCTCTACACCCCGGGCTCGACCTTTAAGGTCGTCACGCTCTCCGCGGCGCTCGAAACCGGCACCGCCAGCCTTACCAGCACGTACCAGGCGCCCGGCTCCATGGATATTGGCAACGCGCCGGTCACCAACTATGCCAACGAGAGCTACGGAACCATCAGCCTGCAGCAGGCCTTCGCCGTGTCGTCTAACGTCGTCTTTGGCCAGGTGGCCAACGAGGTCGGCGCCAACTCGCTGGTACAGTTTGCCAACGCCTTTGGCTACGGTCAAAAGCTCGGTCAGGATCTGACCACCGCGGCTTCCATCATGGCCGACCCGTCGCTTATGACCGAGTGGGAAACCGCTTGGGCAGGCGCCGGCCAGCCCGTCGGCATGGACCACACGCCTGGCCCGCAGACCACCGTCATGCAGAATTGCGTGATCGCTGCCGCTATCGCCAACAGCGGCGTGGTCATGGACCCGTTCTTTGTGTCACAGATACTCGCCCCGGACGGGACCGTGGTTAAGACCACGCAGTCCCGCTCGCTGGGCCAGGCTGTCAGCTCTGCCACGGCCGATCAGGTCAAGCAGGCCATGCTCGCCGTCGTCCAGTCCGGTACCGGCACCGATGCCCAGATTCCGGGCGTCAAGGTTGCCGGCAAGACCGGTTCGGCCGAGACCGGCGGCACCAACGTCAACTCTATGTTTGTTGGCTTTGCACCTTACGATTCGCCCACGGTTGCCATCTCGGTGGCCCTGGAGGATTACGACAAACACGACGTCAAGGCGGCCAAGATTGCCGGCATCGTCCTGACCGCGGCGCTCGCCGCACAGGGAGCGTGATGCCCGTGATCAAAGCGGAAACTTATGGCGCGCCGCGGCCGATGAGCTAGCGGCAACGCGCCACACGGCCCCAGCGGCCATAGATTTGGTACTACACACATCGTTGAGCGAATAAGTTAGTTAGGAGCAGGAATGGAACAGAGGGTCCTCGGGGGAAGATACCTCCTCAAGGATAAGGTGGGAACGGGCGGCATGGCGACCGTCTTCCGTGCGCAAGATCAGGTCCTCGACCGCACGGTTGCCGTCAAGATCATGCTGCCGCAGTATGCGGGCGACGCCACCTTCGCCGCCCGCTTTAAGCAGGAGGCCCAGGCAGCAGCAGGTCTCTCCTCCCCCTATATCGTGGGCGTCTACGATTGGGGCAAGGATGGCGATACCTACTACATCGTCATGGAGTACCTGCGCGGTACCGACCTTAAGAGCGGCATCAAGAGCCACGGCGCCCTCGATCCCAAGAAGGTCGCGCAGATCGGCTCGCAGATCAGCTCCGCGCTTTCGGTCGCCCACAAGCACGAGATCATCCACCGCGACATTAAGCCGCAAAACATCATGGTGCTGCCCGACGGCAACATCAAGGTCATGGACTTTGGCATCGCGCGCGCAAAGAACAGCCACCTCACGCAGGACAACAATGTACTGGGCACCGCCCACTACGTAAGCCCCGAGCAAACGCGCGGCCAGGACCTCGGTCCCACTTCGGATATCTACTCCCTGGGCGTCGTGATGTACGAGTGCGCCACCGGTCGCGTCCCCTTTGACGGCGACGACGCCATCTCGGTTGCGCTCAAGCAGGTAAACGAACTGCCGGTTCCGCCGAGCCAAGTCAACTCCGGCGTCGATGCCGATCTGGAGCGCATCATCCTCAAGTGCATGGAAAAGGACCCGTCGAACCGCTTCCAGACGGCAGACGAGCTGCGCCAGGTGCTCAACAACTACCTGTCCGGTCGCGCCGTCAACGTCTCCGAGCCCACGAGACTAAGGCGAATCTCGTATGCCGTCTTCTGCTTGAAAAA
>URDE01000090.1:0-7089 GCA_900546525.1 uncultured Collinsella sp. | reverse complement strand
CCAAAACATGTATGTAACTTGTATGCCATCGAGAGCATCAAACGAGAAGAAAGGCTGATGCACGATGACTACTCAGGAACAGGTTAAGGACGTCGTCTCCCAGGTTTTGGCTGACAAGGCTGACAAGGGCGGCATCAAGCGCGTCGTGTGGATTGGCGCCGGCGGATCCAACGGCGGTAACTATCCTGCCCAGTACTTTATGGAGCACGAGGCCACACAGGTCGTGAGCTCCAGCTACACCAGCAACGAGTTCGTGCACGCAACCCCTGCCTATGTCAACGAGAACACTCTGGCCGTCGTCGTGTCCATGCGCGGCACCAAGGAGACCATCGTCGCCGCCCAGGTCGCCAAGGACCACGGCGCCAGCACCATCGCCATCTATGTTGACGAGTCCGGCCTCACCGAGGTCTGCGACTACAAGATCCAGTATGACAGCCTGGCCGTCGACGAGTCCTGCATGGGCCGCACCAACTCCGCCGTCGTGACCATGATCGCCATGGAGCTTACGCAGCAGACCGAGGGCTATGCCGAGTACGAGACCGCCATGGCCGCCTTCGACTTGGTCGACCCTATCTATCGCAAGGCCGTCGAGTACACTCGTCCGCTCGCTGCCAAGTGGGCCGAGCAGAACGCCGACAAGCCCTGCATCAACGTCATGGCTCAGGGCCCGCTCTTTGGTGCCGCCTACGTCTTTAGCATCTGCAACGTGCAGGAGATGCTGCAGATCGACTCCTGCACCATCAACACCTGCGACTTCTTCCACGGCCCCTTCGAGATTCTGGACAAGCGCACCTCGCTGTTCCAGCTCATCAGCGTCGGCCGCAGCCGCTGCAACGACGAGCGCGGCATCCGCTTCGTCAACCAGTACGGTGGCGAGCGCGTCTATCAGCTCGACGCCAAGGAGCTCGGCCTCAACGACATCAAGGATAGCGTGAGCGAGTACTTCAACCACCTGATCTTTGCGCCGATCCTTAACAACGTGTACATGCGCGCGCTCTCTGCCGTCACCCACAAGGACTACATGACGCGCCGCTACATGTGGAAGCTGGACTACTAGGGGATATTGGTTCCGCCGTTCTACCGAACGGCGGACCGGCCGACGCTGCGCACCCGGCATTTGGCCAATCTGCCGTTCAATTTCAAAGGCGCGACCAGAAGGTCAGCGCCTTTTCATTTCACGGCACCTTGGCTCAAATGACGGGCGCTCGCTGACATTGCCAAAACGTCGGCGTTGCCGTGGTTGGCACTTGGGGACGTTCCTTTTGTGCCGGCACTTGGGGACACTCCTGGGAATCATTTCCTCGGTCGCCGATTTGTGTCTTGAAAAATGTATATAACGACTATAACGTAGTGTGAAACATATTGGAAACAATATCGAGGAGGCTGCGTTGAAGAAAAGCAATCTGGGCTATGTGCTGGTACTGATCGCCGCGCTTATGTGGGGCAGCATCGGAATCTTTGTAAACGGCATCTCGGCCATGGGCGTTTCGTCCCAGAGCATGGCTGCCTTTCGCTTGTTGGTCGGAGCGCTTATCTTGGCGCCGGTCCTGATGTTTATGGGCTGCCGTCCGGGTGAGGGGTCTACCGTGGCACAGGGTCCGCTGGCTCTGTTCAAGGCAAGTCCTAAAGAGCTCGTTCCCTGCGCGCTTGTCGGTATCGTCGGTTTGGCCGCCGCCAACACCTGCTATTACGAGTGCATGGGCGAGGTGGGCATGTCCACGGCCTCGGTGCTGCTCTACACCTCGCCGGTGTTTGGCGTCATGCTCGGCCGCGTGCTTTATCGCGAGGACGTGACCCCCAACAAGCTCGTTGCCATTGTCTTTAACATCGTTGGCTGCGTGCTTGCAGTGACCAATGGTGACCTTTCCGGTTTTCATTTTTCGGTTTGGGGCGTCACGTCGGGCGTGATTGCAGGCCTTTGTGGTGCGTCACTCGCGGTGTTTAGCCGGATAGCAACCAAGACGGTCCACCCGCTGGCTGTCACGTTTTGGGGCTTTGTTTTTGGCGGTGCGGTTATGGCAGCTATCGCGGCTCCGTGGCCGGATGTCGCCGCGGCAATGTCGCCACAGTTGCTGCTGCTGTTCCTTGGTTTTGGACTCATCCCCACAGCCGTGGCCTACATCCTATATATGCAGGGTCTGTCCATGGGACTCGAGACATCGAAGGTTCCCGTCGTAATGTCTTTCGAGACGGTCGTCACCGTACTGGTGGGCATTGGTGTCTATGCCGAGCCCGCCGGCGCGATCAAGGTCCTGGGCATTGTGCTGGTGCTCGCGTCCATCCTGATTATGAACACCGACTTCTCCAAGCTGCGCAACAGTGTGTTTGTCGGTCATGTCGTTGAGAGCATGACCTTTAAGCCCAACGCGTGGTGGACAGAGAAATCGCAGGACATGGATCTGTTTAAGGAACGCACGGGCATTGCCTTGGAGCCCACCGTGCAAGAAAGCCCCTGGTACTTCGTGCGATAGGGGATTGGCGAGGCGTCTGATCGGGCGTCGCCAAGACAGCGCCGACCTACCCTGCACCAACGTTTCGATTGCGTTAAACCCGTCAACGGTCGATTTTCACCCGCGAACGGTCTTTATACTAATTAGCAATATAAGCAACGTATAAGACGTTATAATGACCATTACGAAAAGGAGGAGGCAAGATGAATCAGATCATTCTCGCATCTCATGCCGGCCTGGCCGCAGGCGCCAAAGACACGCTCGAGATGGTTCTCGGCGACGTGTCGAACGTCCACGTCGTGTCGCTTGCTCGTGACGACAAGGAGCCCATCACCAATAAGGTGGACGCCATGATCGCCACGTTCAACGCGGACGACACCGTCTATGTGCTGACCGATATGCTCGGCAGCTCGGTCAACAACAGCATGGTCGAGCTTTCCAAGAACGGCACGAAGTTCACGGTTGTCAGCGGTTTCAACATTCCGCTGGCACTGACGCTCGCTATGAGCCCCGTTCCCGTCAAGGGCGCCGAGCTCGCAGCCCTCATCAACGAGGCCCGCACCGGTCTGACCAACCCCAACGCACCGGTCGAGGCCGCCGCGGCTCCCGCCAAGAAGGCCAAGGCGTCCCGTCACAGCTCCGGTCCCGCCAAGATCGTCCTCGCACGTCTTGACTACCGTCTGCTGCACGGCCAGGTCGTCTTTACCTGGACCACCAAGGTTCAGGCCGAGCGCATCATCGTCGTCGACAACGCTGCCGCCAACGATGACATCAAGAAGGGCGCTCTTAAGCTGGCCAAGCCCCAGGGCGTGCGCCTGAACGTCTTCACCGTCGAGCGTGCCCTCGCCAAGATGGACAAGCTCAACACCCTCGGCGAGCGCGTCATGTTCGTCTTTGGCAACACTGCCGAGATGCTGCAGTTCTGCCAGGGCTACAAGCTCGACGCCATCAACCTGGGCGCCACCGCCAACCACGACGGTGCCGATCAGGTCGGCGGCAAGGACAGCTCCGTCTTCCTCGACGCCACCCAGAAGGCCGACGTCAACCAGCTGCTCGACATGGGCATTAAGCTCTACGTCCAGCAGACCCCTACGTATCAGAGCGTCGACATCGACGCCAAGCTGTAATCAACCAGGCTTTTGCCTGACTGAAAGGAGAAGGGTATGAATACGTTCATCAGTGCGGTGCTCGTCGGCCTCGTCGGCGTGTTCTGCATGTGGGACTCCCGCCTGCTCGGTCGTCTTAACTTCGAGCAGCCCCTCGTTGGCGCTACGCTCGTCGGTCTGCTGCTGGGCGATGTGCCCACCGGCCTTGCCGTCGGTGCCGCCGTCGAGCTCGTGTCCATGGGCCTGGTGCAGGTCGGCGCCGCCGTTCCGCCCGATATGGTCCTGGGCGGCATCGTGGCCGCTGCCTTTGCGTGCCTGACCGATGCTTCCGCCGAGACCGCCATGACGATCGCCATCCCGGTCGCCGTCCTGGGTCAGCTCCTCGGCATCGTGTTCCGCTCCATCATCGCCGCCCTCACCCATGTGGCAGATAACGCGATCGATAACGGAAAGTTCAAGACCGCCTACCGTATGCACATCTGCGCCGGCTCCGGTCTGTACGCCGTCATGTACTTCCTGCCGATCTTCCTTGCCGTCTTTGTTGGCACCGACCTGGTTCAGGCCATCGTCAACATGGTTCCCGAGTGGCTGTCCACTGGTCTTAACGTTTCGACCAAGATCATGACCGCCTACGGCTTGGCCCTGCTGCTCACCATGATGATCAAGAAGGGTATGACTCCGTTCCTGTTCATCGGTTTCCTGCTCGCCGCTTACCTCAACCTGTCCGTCATCGCGGTCGCTCTGATCGGTGTGTGCCTGGCTGTCGTCTTCATGGGCTTCAAGTTCAACGGTTCCCATGCTGCTGCCGGCGTCGATTCCGACTACGATCCGCTCGAAGACGACGAAGACTAAGGAGGAACACACTATGGCAACCGCAACCAAGGACGTGTCCCTGAACAAGAAGGTCAGCCAGTTCTTCTGGCGCTCCTGGGCCATCCAGGCCTCTTGGAACTACGAGCGTCAGATGAACATGGGCTTCCTCTACGGCATGGTTCCCACGCTCGACCGCCTCTATCCGGATGAGTCCGACCCCAAGCAGCTCGCTGCTAAGAAAGAGGCTTACCACCGTCACATGGCGTTCTACAACTGCACCCCGCAGACGAGCGCTTTCATCCTGGGCCTCGCCGCCTCCATGGAGGAGGAGTACGCCAAGGATCCCGAGAACTTCGATCCCGATTCGATCAACGCGGTCAAGACCTCCCTCATGGGTCCGCTTTCCGGCATCGGTGACTCCTTCTTCCAGGGCACCATCCGCGTTATCGCCTTTGGTCTGGGCGTTCAGCTGGCTCAGCAGGGCTCCATCATGGGCCCGATCCTGGCCATGCTCATCTCCATCGTCCCCTCTGTGCTGATCACTTGGTTCGCAGCCAAGATGGGCTATCAGGGCGGCCACGAGTACCTGAGCAAGCTTCAGGGCGGCGACCTCATGGAGAAGCTCATGTATGTCTGCGGCATCGTGGGTCTTATGTCCGTGGGCGGCATGATCGCCACGCTGATCGGCGCCACCACCCCGCTGCAGTTCGCTGAGGGCACCGTCGTGATCCAGGACATCCTGGACGGCATGATGCCCCAGATGATCTCCCTCGGCCTCACCGGCCTTATGTACTGGCTCATCAAGAAGAACGTCAACACCGGTTGGCTTCTCGTGATCGCCATCGTGGGCGGCATCGCCCTCTCCGCGGCCGGCATCCTGGCCTAGTCGCGACCAAGCGCCTAACCGCTTTCCCCCGGGGGCCTGCCTGGCATCCCATACCCCAGGCAGGCTTCCATTCCCAAAATGCAACAATGGGACAGTCCCCTTGTCGCATCCTCAACGGGCCGGCGACTCGGTCCAAACCACGGTAACCCTGCGAGCGCCCGGCAATGTGGCGCCGCAAAAATCGAAAGGAATGTGTCAGATGTACGAGATCGACCTTAACCTCCCTAAGCAGATCGTCGCTGACGTCCTGTCCAACCACGAGATCCACAGCGTCGCCTTCGTCGGCTGCGGCGCTTCCATGTCCGACCTTTACCCCGCCAAGTACTTCCTGGCCAACAACACGGACAAGCTGAACGTTCAGATCTTCACCGCTAACGAGTTCAACTACGACACGCCCTCCTGGGTCAACGAGCACACCTTCGTGATCACCTGCTCCCTCGGTGGCTCCACGCCCGAGACCGTCGAGGCCAACAAGACCGCCAAGAAGCACAACTGCCCGGTCGTCTCCCTCACCAACAAGGCTGGCTCCGCTCTGACCGTCGACGCCGACCATGTCATCGTTCACGGCTTCCACGCCAACTACGCTGCCAAGTGCGAGAAGCCCGGCTATGCCATCGCTCTTGCTGTCGAGATCCTTCAGCAGACCGAGGGCTATGACCACTACGAGGACATGATCACCGGCCTCACCAACGTCTTCGATCTCTGCGAGAACGCCGCTCAGCACTGCAAGAAGCTCGCCAAGAAGTTCGCCGAGGACTTCAAGGACGACAAGATGATTTACTTCATGGCTTCCGGTGCCTCCGAGAAGATGGCTTATTCTCACGCCGCCTTCCTGTTCACCGAGATGCAGTGGATCGACGCCGCCGCCTACAACACCGGCGAGTACTTCCACGGCCCGTTCGAGGTTTCCACCGAGGGTAAGCCCTACGTCTTCTTCATGTCCGATGGCGCCACCCGTCCGATGGACGCCCGCGCCCTCACCTTCCTTAAGCGCATGGGCGCCAAGGTCGCTCTGATCGACTCCAAGGACTACGGCCTGGCTGACGTCGTGCCCGCGAGCGTCGTCACCTACTTCAACCCGCTGCTGCACCTTGCCGTTATGCGTGAGTACGGCAACCAGATCGCCGAGGCCCGTCAGCACCCGCTGACCATGCGTCGCTACATGTGGAAGCTTTCCTACTAATCACAAGTAAGTAGACCTTACGGGTTGATTGAGAGGGGATGGGGTTTGCGCCCCGTCCCCTTTTTGCTCTGGGGAGAGCGTGTCTGTCGCGTCGCAAAGCCCCAGATAAAACCTACCAAAATAAACCTGTCCCTTTTTGGCAGGTGGGGAGGAGATGCGTATGATCAAGGCAGTGCTGTTTGACATGGACGGCGTGCTGGTCGATACCGAGTGGTTCTACAACCGTCGCCGCGTGGCGTTTATGGAGGAGAAGGGCTTCCACTTTGACGAGATCCCCGATCTTTCGGGGTCTAATGAGCCCGCCATTTGGAAGTCTCTCGTGCCCGACGATGTTGAGCTACGCGAACGCCTGCGCGTGGAGTATAAGCAGGTCTACAGCCCGGACCATCCCGTTCCGTATGCCGAGCTGCTCAACAAGCAGACGGAGCCGGTGATGCGCGAGCTGCACGAGCGTGGCGTGAAGTGCGCTATCGCGAGCTCGTCCTATCGCGAGCTGATCGACGAGCTGGTGGAGATTGCCGGTATCGCCGACGTGCTGGACTACACCATCAGCGGTCACGAGTGCAGCGCGTTTAAGCCCGACCCCGAGATCTACCTGCGTGCCATGGAGGCGCTGGGGGTGGAGCCTGCCGAGTGCCTGGTTATCGAGGA
>URDE01000089.1:0-7129 GCA_900546525.1 uncultured Collinsella sp. | reverse complement strand
ACTTTAAGCTGATCTCCCAGGCATCGCAGATCGCATCGATGCGGTGATCCAGGTCGTCGTACAGAGCAATGATGTCCTTCCACGAGCTGTAGTTCTTAGAGCTTGTGGGGACGTCCAGGTCCTCGACGATATCGTAGTACTGCTCGATGGTGTCTTCCGTGCGCTCGGCGACGTCGGCGAGATTTTGACGGGCGGTACGGTCCTCTTCCAGATAACCGCCATTGAACGCCTCTGCGCAGGCACGGACCTGGTTATCGAGATCTTCGAGCAGGTCGTAGTATTCGCTCAGGCGACGGTAGAGGTTTTGCTCGGAGAGGGTCGCCTGGCTGCCATCCTCGTCATCATCGTCGTCATCGTCAAAAAGGCTATTGGGGTCGTCGAGAGGCTTGAGGTCATCATCGTCAACATCATGGTGCAGCTTAGTAATCTCGGCAGTCGTTTGCGTGGCGGCGTTGTCGAAAGGCTTGATCACAAAAAAGATGACCAAGGCGATGATAATTGCCACGAGCACAACGATAACGGCGATAAGCGCCTTGGTGCTGCTCTTTTTGGCGGCGGGGGCCTGCGGTGAATCAGGCGCGTACGTAGATGCCGGTTGCTGTTGGGGCGGGGTGTCCGCGACGGGTATGCGCTGCGTCGTTTCGACCGCTGCGGGGCTGGCGGCGGGGTCGGGGCGATAGGCGAGGGGGTCGTCCGGCTTAGCTTGCGGCGTATCGAGGAAGCCGGTCTGCTCAAACGCGGGTTGGCCATTGCTTGCGGTTGTCTGCTCAACGGGTGCACCGCATGAGGTGCAGAACTTGGCATCATCTGCAAGAAGTTTGCCGCACGAGGCGCAATACCGAGACATTGCCACTCCTTTCGCCACATTTCAAATCAATACGACGATTATACCCAGCGCTCAAAAAAGTCGGCAGCTAGGGACGTTCCTTTTCTGCCGGCACTTTAGGAACGTCCCTAGCTGTCGCCTAGTCATTTAAGAGCGTCCCCAATGACTACCCAATGACTAGGCCCGATTTGGGGCGCGCCTGCCCCTGGGGTATCATGGCTTGGTTGATATATCTGCATTTACGCGCCTTATAGGAAGGGGCTGCGCTCATGGCTTTTGAGCCCGCTCAACATAGCTTTATCACGCTCGAGGGCGTCGATGGTGCCGGCAAGTCCACGCAGGCGCGTCTGCTTGCCCGCGCGCTCGAACTCGCTGGCTACCAGGTTGTGAGCCTGCGCGAGCCGGGCGGCACCGCCATCAGCGAAAAGATCCGCGCTCTGCTGCTCGACCCCGCCAATACGGCGATGGGCGACACCTGCGAGTTGCTGCTCTACGAGGCGGCGCGCGCTCAGTTGGTGCACGAGGTCATAGCTCCCGCCCTCGCGGCCGGCAAGGTGGTCCTGTGCGACCGCTTCTACGATTCCACGACCTGCTACCAGGCATTTGCCGACGGCCTCGATCGCCAGATAGTGTGCGATGCCAATAACCTGGCCGTCGCGGGAACACACCCGGCGCTCACGCTCGTCTACCACATCACGCCCGAGCAGGCGGCGCTACGCATGGCAGCCCGTGGCGCGGCAGATCGCATGGAGGCAAAAGGCATGACATTCCAGGAGCGTGTTTACCAGGGATTTTGCGCCATTGCTGCCGAGGAGCCAAACCGCGTAAAGCTCATCGACGCCACTGCGACCGTCGAGGAAGTCTTCGAGAAGACGGTCGAGCAGATTCGCGCGTACGGTCTCGTCATTTCGCAAGATGCTGTCGTCGCCGCGCTTGCCAAGGAGGCCGAGTAACATGGCCCCCGCTCAGGCAAGCCTGCTGGCCAAGCTCGACACCCAAGAGCGCGTTCGCGATTTTTTGACCAACGCCGTCGCCAGCGGCCGCGCATCGCACGCCTACCTGTTTTTGGGCGCTCCCGGTGCCGGCAAGCTCGATGCCGCATGGGCGCTCGCCCAGGCCTTCCTGTGCGAGCAGGACGGCTGCGGAGCATGCGACAGCTGCGTACGCGTTGCTCGGCATACGCATCCTGACGTGCACTATTACACGCCCGAGAGCGCCACAGGCTACCTCATTGCCCAGACCCGCGAGCTGCTCGATGACGTGCCGCTGGCGCCCATCCGTGCCAAGGCCAAGGTCTACATCATCGATCGTGCCGAGCAACTGCGCGCTAACACCGCCAACGCGCTGCTCAAGACACTCGAGGAGCCGCCCGAGGGCGTTATGTTCATCTTGTTGGGCACCTCGGCAGACGTGATGTTGCCCACCATCGTGAGCCGCTGTCAGTGCGTGCCGTTTCGGCTGGTGTCGCCCACCGTGGCCGCGCAGGCCGTGAGCCGCGCGACGGGTCAGGATCTCGCGCGTTGCCGCATGGCGGTCGCCGTGGCGGGAAGCCCCACACGCGGCATCGAGTTCCTTAAGAGTGCCGAGCGCCAGGATGCTCGCCGCCAAATGGTCCGCGCCATCGATTCGCTCATCGCTGCCGACGAGGCTGATGTGCTCAGCCGCGCCAAGTCGCTCATCGTCGCCGTTAAGGCGCCGCTCGCCGAGGTCAAGTCCACACAGGAAAAGGTGCTCGAGCAAAACGCCGACTACCTGTCGCGTGGAGCATTGAAGCAGCTTGAGGACCGCAACAAGCGCGAACTCAACGCGCGCGAGCGTTCGGGTATCATGGAAGCGCTGGCGAGCGCGCGGACGCTCATGCGCGACGTGCTGCTGACACTTCAGGACGAGGCGGCCGACGTCGTGAACGAAGACGTGCGCGACACGATCGGGCGGCTTGCCGCCGCGACGAATGTTGCGGGTGCCACCCGGGCGCTCGAGGCGGTCGCGACCGCCGAGCGCAACATCGCCAGAAACGTTACTCCCCAGCTGGCCATCGAGGTCATGCTGTTCGATATCAGGAAGGCACTGAAATGCCGTTAGTCGTACCCGTTAAGTTTACCTACGCCTCGCGCGACCTGTGGTTTGATCCGCAGGATCTGGATATCCTCGAGGCCGATTATGCCATTTGCTCCACCGAGCGCGGGACCGAGATCGGCCTGGTCACGGCCGATCCCTTCGAGGTGCCGCAAAATGAGATCGGCCAGCCGCTCAAGCCTGTGCTGCGCGTGGCGAGCGACATCGACCTGCAGCTTGCCGACGACCTGGCCATCCAGGGCGACGAGGCGATGGTCGATTTCCGCCGTCTCGTCAAAGAGCTCGACCTCGAGATGAAGCCGGTCGGCGTCGAGTACCTGTTTGGCGGCGAGAAGGCCGTGTTCTACTTTGCGGCCGAGGAGCGCGTCGATTTTCGTCAGCTCGTCAAGGACCTGTCCTCGACGCTGCACATTCGCGTCGACATGCGTCAGATCGGCGTGCGCGATGAGACCCGCCTTGTGGGCGGCTATGCCCAATGCGGACAGGAGCTCTGCTGCACGCGCTTTGGCGGACAGTTTGAGCCCGTCTCGATTCGCATGGCAAAAGAGCAGGACCTGCCGCTCAACTCGTCCAAGATCAGTGGCGTTTGCGGCCGCCTGATGTGCTGCCTGCGCTATGAGTTCGAGGCGTACAAGGACTTTAAGAGCCGTGCGCCCAAAAAGAAGACGCTCATCGATACGCCGCTTGGCAAGGCGCGTATCCAGGAATATGACACGCCGCGTGAGCAGCTGGTGCTGCGCCTGGAGAACGGCAAGGTCTTTAAGGTCAACCTGGCCGATATGACGTGCTCGGAGGGCTGCAAAAAGAAGGCCGCCGAACAGGGCTGCAACTGCCGCCCCGACTGTGTGACGCGCGATGTGCTCGAGCGCATCGAGTCGCCCGAGATGCGCCTGGCGCTCATGGAACTCGATCGCGAGAACGGCGTTGACGTGGGCGATGGCCTGTCGAGTGCCGATCGTCTGGCCGGCACATCGATGCCCAAGCGCCGTCGTCGCGATGCCGAATCCGATGCTCGCACCGCTCAGGGCCAGGGCGAGGGCCGTGGCCGTGGAAAGGGTCGCGGCAAGGCCGAGGCACCCGAGGCCGAGGAGGCAGCTGGTGGCCGTCGCCGCCGCAAGCGCGCGGCGTCCGTCGACAATGGCGAGGCCGCGGGTAAGAACGCTTCCCGCGAGCGCGAGGCTCAGCAGCCCCAGCAGCAAAACCGCGGCGGTGGCATGAACCCCACGCGCCGTCGTCGCCGTCACCTGTCGAGCGAGGAGCGCGAGGACGCCTTCCGCGCCGCAGCCGCTTGCGAGGCCGGTGCCGCTCCCAAGGGTGGCTCGGGTTCCGACGCGCCTGCCGACAAGGCTGGCAAGCCGCGTGGCGAGGAGGAGCGCGCGTCACGTCCGCGTCGTCGCCATTCCTCGGGCACGCAGCAGAAGCCCTCGGTTCCTTCTGTGGCCGATCAGGTTTCGGATGGCGAAGTCAAGGTCACGCGCCGTCGCCCCGGCGATGGCGGAGGAGCTGCCGCCAAGGCTTCGCACGGCGGCGCTCGCGACGAGTGCGAACCGCGTGAGGATCGCGGCGGCGAGGGCTCGACCGACCAGGGTCAAAAGCGTCGCCGTCGCCGTCGCTCCCGCAAGCCGCGCCAGGACGGTGGCGAAGGCTCGACCCACACCTCGTCCGCACCGCAACCGCCTACCGGCGAATAGCGCCCGTAAACGGATGCAACCTGTCTGACCCCAGCACCTCTGGGTATCATGGCTCTACACCAGCAACCCTCCCTTCGCCTTCGCGTAGGGAGGGTTGTGTCATGAAGAGACATTTGAACGTGCTGACTCGCTTGCGGGGTGCAGGTGTCCTACCGTTTACGGATGAATTGCTACCGCTTGCCGAGCGCGCGACATACGAGGCGCTCGAGGTGTTGTCGCCCACGCGATGCGCCGGCTGCGAGCGCTCCGGTGCGCTGATCTGCCAGGATTGTCTGGCATCGCTCGCGCTCATCGATCCGTGTCATAGTTGCATCCGATGCGGCGCCCCGTTTGGGGATTTGCTGTGTACCGAGCGCTCGGTCGAGGGCACGTCTTCGGCAATGGCCGAGGCGCTCGATCGCTGCCTGGCGTGTGCCGTCTATGCACATCCGCTGCCGCGCATCATCAAGGCGTACAAGGATGCGGGCGAGCGCCGTCTGGCACCGTATCTGGCGGAGTTGCTCTACGACACTGCCTTGCATGCCCAGGTGGCAGCATCCGATCGCTACGGCAGCGTGCTGTCCGGCGCCGACGCGGTGGTATTTGTGCCCGCGACTGCGGCAGCGTTTCGACGGCGTGGGTTCGATCATATGGAAGCAATCGCGCGCTCGTTTTGCGATCTTTCGGGTGTCCCGTTGCTGGACGCCCTGGTTAAATACGGTCATGGTGACCAGCGAGAGCTCGGTCGCGATGAGCGCCGGGAGCATGCCTGGGGCATGTACGAGACGGTCGAGGATGTGCGCGGCCGCCGTCTGCTGCTCATCGATGATGTCATTACCACGGGCGCGACCATGGCAGTCGCCTCGGCGGAGCTCAAGCGTGCCGGTGCCGCGGCCGTTGATGGCCTCGCTATCGCACGCGTTTGGTAGGGGGTGGTTTTGTGGCAGTGAAGCTAGCGCGGCGCATCGAACTGACAAGCGAGCAACTGGCGGCCTCCGTAGTCCTGACCGGTGCCTCGGCGCTGCGCATGATGCGCGCCGAGCGCCGACAAATGGGTTACATCAGCTGGAGAGACCTCGATCCCGATGAAGAGCGCCGTGTGCTGCATACATCGTCTCCCTCGGCCGAGGACATCTATCTTCCCGATTTGGTGCGGATCGGGGCCGTGAGTGGCGATGTTCAAGAAGACTTGTGCCTGCTGGTGGGGTCGGCGAAGCAGCGTCGCCGCATACCTGGTGCAAGCTGGTCCGTTTGTTCTACAGGCCTGCCGGACGCCTCGATTTTGGAGGTGGAGCCGGGGGTGTACAGCTTGTCTCCCGAGGCCCTCTGTGCCGCCGTTGCGCGCGAAGTCGGCTGTATCCAGGCATTTGCCCTGGCCCAGGAGCTGTGCTCCAAGATTTCGCTGAGCGATCGCGGGAAGTATCTACCTCCCTATACCTCGCCTGTTGCGAATAGACTTGCAAAGGATAAGGACCAACCGGCAGACGTGGGCTACTTTGAAGTCGAGCCGGTGCTGACGCCCGATCGCCTGGCAGATTACCTTGCGGCATGCAAGGGGAGTGCGGCCAAACAACTGCTACGCCTGTGTCCCTACCTGTCAGAAAACCTGCGCTCACCCATGGAGTGCATCATGCTTGCCATGTTTTCGCTTCCGTTTTCCTATGGCGGATTTGCCTGCGGTCCCTTTAAGACCGACTACAAGATCGAGTTCGATGACCGCGCGCAGGCAATCTCGGGGATGCCGCATGCAGTTTGCGATGCGTACCAGGAAACAGCCCGGTTTGACCTGGAATACAACGGTGAGCTGGGTCATTCGTCTCGCGGCGGGCGCATTCACGATGAAAAACGCAATACGGGTTTGGCGTCCATGGGAATCGAGGTCGCGACGGTCAACAACGAGATGCTCTGCGACATGGAAGCGATGGAAGCGCTCGCATGGCGCATCCACCAGCGCATGGGTAAACGATATCAGAATCGTGTAGAGGCTCGTCGAAAGAGGCAAGATGCTCTGCTGAATACGCTCCGAGCGTGCTTTGGGCTCAAGCCGGCGTAAAACTATGGCTTTATAGGGGGTCTGTTTATATGCCATGTGCAAAAAACGGCAAATATGAGTACTGTTACTAGATTAGTGACAGCAAAAATAAAGAAACTTGGGCCGAAAAACTGGATTCAGCGAAGAGATAATAAACGAATGTGGAATATCTTGGCGCCAAGCGGGCTGTGCGGAACTCAAAAAGGGCTCGTGGGGCGGAAATACGCTGCTACTAAATTGGTAGCAGTACTCATATTTGTCGTTTTTTGCACACGGCACCCTGAGACGGGTGCCCCGGGGCTCCCCGTGGGGGAGCTCCGGGCTTCATGGGGGCACGAATGGTCCGCCCCGACCTGCGAAATCTGTGCTCGCGATGCGAATAACGTCCCTAACCTTAAACTATAGCTTGAACTTAGCTATAATGCCCTACGTTCCTGCCAGGCTGTGGTTGCGGACGGACGAAATGCCCATCCTAGTCCAAGACAGACGCGGTCAAAGGGATCCACGTAAGCGACCGCGTGCGCG
>URDE01000088.1:0-7185 GCA_900546525.1 uncultured Collinsella sp. | reverse complement strand
AACTATCTGGGCAACACGCTTTACATGACGCAGGGCACCTATGAGCGCGCGTTCGGTCGAAGCGTTCGCCTCAATGGCATCTTTGCGTTGCTTAAGGGTTTGTCGGCCGACCAGATTGCGTTTAGCAAGAAGCTTAAGAGTGACGGCTGGCTTTCGATTTCGAGCACGGCCGAGCATTGGGAGAACTTTGAGGCGAACTTCACTATTATCAATTCCGTCGTGGTGCTCGTGACCTTTATGGCGGCGTGCCTATCGTTTGTGGTGGTGTTTACGCTGTCTAATACGAATATTTCGGAGCGCGAACGCGAGCTGGCGACCATCAAGGTGCTTGGTTTCCGTCGCGGCGAGGTACACCACTACGTCAACAAGGAGACGTTGATTTTGACGGCGATTGGTGCCGCGCTGGGCGTTCCACTGGGTGGTGCGTTGGCCGAGAGCTTTACGTACATCCTGCAGATGCCGTCGCTGTACTTTGACGTTGAAGTCGAGCCGCTGAGCTATGTGCTTGCCGTGGTGCTGTCCTTCGGCTTTACGTTTATCGTCAACCTCGCCACCAACCGAACTCTCAATAAGATCGACATGGTTGGCGCCCTCAAGAGCGCCGAGTAGCCTGCCAAAAAGGGACAGGTTTATTTTGGCAGGTTTTATCTGGGCAAACGCCGGACAACCATTAGGTGGCCCGGCGTTTGCCCCGTTTTGCTGGGGATGTTTGTCGTTCGGTGCTCTTACTGGCCAATCTAGTGTTGCGCATAGCTCTTAATGTCCTCGGTAAAACCGTCAAGGTCGTCAAGGGTGATCACGCTGTCGATAAGCAAATTGGCTATCTCGCGGTGCATTGTGCTGCGGCGAATGTTGTTTGCAATTACGCCTGAGGACAGCTTGTCTCTATTGAGGCTCTCTTCTAGTGCCCAAAATCTACTGGACGCTTCGCTGCCGCCATTCAGTATCTCAACGTACTGGCCGATGAGCTTTTCCATATAACGTTCTTGCCATTGAGGAAGCATTTTCTTAAACAGCTTCCAGTCGCTTTCGGCTACGTCGCGCATATGTCCTCCGCTCGTCAAATGGGCTTTTCATTTGCCTTTCATTCTATTTGCTTTTCGCTCGCAGGCGTGGATGAGAGGCGCTCTTTAGCCTTCGAGATTGGGCTTGAATGGGTTGTATGCCACAAAACGGGCCTATCTACTACGTTTAATTGGATACCCTCAACCATGCCGGGAAAACGAAAAATAAAACCGCAGGTAGAAGGCCTGTCGATTTTCGAAAAGGCGGTCATGGTTGGCCCCTTCGGGCTAAACGTAGTAAATAGGCCCTTTTCTTGGCGTGCGGTCAGCTCAATGCTTATCTCCGTGCCGGAACTGACCCAATTGCTTGTTAGTTGCGATGATATACGGACTGTTTGGTGCTTTGGAGCCTCAAAACAGTCCCTATTCCACCACAGCTTGGAAGGGGCGGCCGGTACCGGATGAGTGGTGCTGGTGGGTTAGGGCGGTTTAGGCCTGTTTGCGGTGCTTCCATTGCTTGCGGCACCAGCGCATGAGCGCCTTGATGACGGGAATCGTGATGAGGATGGCCCATGCGGGATGGGGCTGCCCCAGGCAAAGCCACATATAGAGAAACCATGCAATGGCGGCTGCTGGATAGACGCATTCAATGAGCTTTGACAAATGGCGTTGGTCGATAAAGTCGCCAAGCGCGTAGTAGATGGGAATCAAAAAGACGAGGAAGAGCCCCATGGACCACGCGCCGTAGATAATGCCGAGCACTAGATAGGCGAGGGCGACAAGCGCGGGGAAGGGGAATTTGTTCCATGTACGTCCGACCTTGGTGTGGAAATGCTTGCCATGATGGTCGAGCTTGTCGTGTGCTTCCTTCCAGCTGGAAAACGTCTCGCCGTCGATGGTGATGGTGCCGTCGTCATTGGTATGCACACTATGTCCATCGTCCTCAAGCGTATCGATATGCAATCCGCCCGGCCCCACATGGACCTCTTCACCCTTGCGCTCGTTGATCACATGGATGCCGCTCCAGCCAACATGGACTTCTTCGCCCTTATTGGGATCAATGACGTGGATGCCGCGCGCGAGGGAAATATCGACAAGTGGTTTGTCGCCACAATCGGCGTGCTCGGCAGAATCTTCGGCCTCTTTAGCCTCATCCACCGTTTCGGTGCTGCCGTCCTCTGAGCCATCGGCATCACTAGCCGCTTCCCCATACAACAACTCATCCAGCGACACGCCATACAGCGCGGCGAGCGCAATAAGGTTATCGGTATCGGGTGAGGACTCGCTGCGTTCCCATTTACTGACAGCCTGACGACTCACACCCAGCTGGGCGGCAAGCGCCTCCTGAGAAAGCCCGGCAGCTTTGCGGCGATCGACGAGGCGCTGCGCCATCGCAAGATCCATGGTGGTTCCTTTCGTTTGATGGTCGAATCGAATGAGCCGAGTATGCCGAGAACAACCGGTAGCGACCACCATTTCTAGTTAGAATCTGCTCCAACCCTACCGCAACTACCGGTAGCAACCCCTAACGACCAGCCATTTCAGGACAAATGTCAGTGCAAGTAGCGGCCAAGAGCCCCCACTCAGTAAGTTGCGGTGGAATAGTTTCTAGATTCAGCCATTTGAGGGCTAAGCTGGAACTATTTCACCGCAACTTAATTTCAGGCTAGGCACCTGTAGCAAGAAGGCGAATAGCCTCGGCGAGTATGTAAACGAAGGGCCCTCCGACCCCGCCCGACGATTTCGATTGGCGACCTTTGACGGAGTCAAGGGAGGAGCCAAATCGAAATACGTCGGGCGGGGTCGGAGGGCCCGATGGGATGGATTTCGGCCGAGGCTATTCGTCGCCGAAGCTGATGCCCAGCGCCTTGGCCTCGCGCACAAGATCGCTCTGGGGGTCGACATACTTGAGCTTGCCGGCGACCTCCTCGAGCGGCATGTGACACATCTTGCCGTCACGCAGGGCAATCATGTAGCCAAACTCGCCACGCAGGCAGCCCAGCGCCGCCTCGACGCCACACTGGGTCGCAAAGATGCGGTCCTGAGCGTCAGGCTGGCCACCGCGCTGCGTGTGACCGGGGATGGCGACGCGGGTCTCGCGACCGGTCTTGGCCTCGATCTCCTTGGCGATGTCGTAGACGATCGACGGGCTCGTGCGCTCGGCGAGCTTCTTCTTGTACTCCTTCTTGGACAGCGCCGCGTCCTCCTTGGAGATGGCGCCCTCGGCGACGGCCACGATGGTAAAGCGGCTGCCGGTTTCCATGCGATGCTCGATGGTCTTGATGACCTGGTCCATGTCGTAGGGGATCTCGGGGATCAGGATGACGTCCGCGCCGCCCGCGACGCCGGCATACAGCGGGATCCAGCCAACCTTGTGGCCCATGATCTCGATGACGAACACGCGGCCGTGGCTCGAGGCGGTAGTGTGGATGTCGTCGATGCACTTGGTGGCGACGTCGATGGCGCTCGTAAAGCCAAACGTCATCTCGGTGCCCCAGGTGTCGTTATCGATGGTTTTGGGCAGGGCGATAACGTTGAGGCCCTCTTCGCGCAAGCGGTTGGCAGTCTTGGTGGATCCGTTACCGCCCAGCATAAACAGGCAGTCGAGCTGCAACTTGTGATAGGTGTGGACCATCGCGGGCACCTTCTCGACGCCATCGGCCTCGGGAATATCCAGACGCTTGAACGGCGTGCGGCTCGTGCCCAGGATGGTGCCGCCGCGGGTGAGGATGCCGCTAAAATCGGCGGGCGACATGACGCGGAACCTGCTGTAGATAAGGCCCTGGTAGCCGTCCTCAAAACCATAGATCTCGATAGGTTCTTCGCTATTGGTCATAAGCGTTTTGACGATGCCGCGCATGGTGGCGTTGAGCGCCTGGCAGTCGCCGCCACTGGTAAGAAGACCGATCCTGAGCATGATGAATCCTTCCGGGCAAGTTATAACATGCGCATAAGTTTACCCCCGCACACTGTTGATACGGGGGTAAAACGTGTTAGCTCAAGCGTATGGAAATGTAAGCAACGTCAGGGAACGTAAGGTCGACGGGCCTGGCTCCTTACAGTGCGAAGGCATCGACGTTGCCCCAGTGGCGGCGCAGCGTGATGGCGGCAGCGGGCTCGGTATTGTCAAAGACGACCGACCACTGCGTGTTGCTGGTGATGTCTTCCGGATTGGGCTTTTGCGCCGCAGCGCGTAGGGCCTTCCAAGCGACTGCCTCGTCTTGGGCGCCGACATGGGCGTCAAGGACATCGGCGATTGCGACGGCGCGCTCTTTACCATGGCCCAGCTCGCCATTCTTTTGGTTGGGCAGCACTTCGTCGCCATAGCAGGCGTAGAAGTTCGTGACCTGGCGAACAGGGGTCGCTTTGAAAGCACGGTCCGGATCGCGCGGATCCCACTCTACTACGCGCGCGTCACCGGCGGCGTCGTTGATAAAGAAGTGGTAATCGCGTCCTGCCATGGCGTGCATGTCGTAGGCGGAAAGCAGGTCGACAGCTTCTTGCGTGGTGGCGGCACGGTCGAGCACCAGACGGATGGCGAGTGAGGTATTGATGACGGGGCGTTGCGCGTCCTGGTCACAGGGCTTGGAATCCAGAGTGAGTACGGCAATGGACACGCCGCATTCGTTAACACCGTCGAGCTGGGCAAACGGGCCCATGAGTGCGGCGGCACGTCCGGCGACGGAGTCAAGCGGAGTGTTATCGCCCAGGTTGTTAAGGGCGGCAAACCCGATGGAGGCATAGCCGCCACGTGGGTGATTGCGCACCAGCAGCGCCGAGGTGTCGTCCTTAAAGTCGTAATTGCGACCGGTGCGCACGCGGCCTTCGGCATCTACGGCGACAAAAGCGCTGCAGGCAAACTGGGGCGCCTGGACATGTACCGGCACACCGGGCAGCACCTGCGCCACCACGGCATCGATGTAGGCCTGGTCGTCGCGCACGCCAGCGGCGATGATGCGATCAAGATCGTAGTCGTAGGCGATGTCGATTGCGTACAGGTCATAGCCATCCGCGTAGCCGGTCAAGCGTTTGAGCGACGCGGCGGACTTGATTTGCTTGTGATAAACGATACCGGTGGCAGCGGCAAGGCCGACGGCGACTCCCGCGACACCGCAGGCGATGGCAATGTTACGTGGCTTCATGACGACTCCTCTCGTCCTGTTAGCGTAATTGTCGCAAAAGGTGCACGGGCATGATGGCTCAACTTGGTGAGTGGCGCGGAATTAAGCACGGAATGAAGAGTGCGGCACTGGCGTGGCGGGGTATGCTGGAGGGGACCATCAACCCAGCGAAAGGGGAGAGCATGACGGATCAGGAAACGCCCGAGCGCGCGCATGTGACGGCCGACGATATCGAGGCCGCCAACGACCTTATCGACTTTATCGAGGCGTGCCCCAGCATGTTCCATACGGCGGCGACTATTATGGCCGAGCTCGACGAGGCGGGCTTTACCTACCTGCCCGAGAACGCGGCGTGGGACATCGAGCCGGGCGGGCGTTATTACACGCAGCGCAACACCTCGAGCGTTGTTGCCTTTAAGGTGGGCGAGGACCTGGCCGCGACGTGGGGCGAGGACGGCGTTGCCGGTGACTATCATTTTCAGCTCACGGCGTCGCACAGCGATTCGCCGACGTTTAAGGTCAAGGCCGTGCCTGAGCTTGACGGCGCGGGCGAGACGCTGCGCCTGAACACCGAGGCCTACGGCGGCATGATCGACTACACCTGGTTCGATCGCCCGCTGGCACTCGCGGGCCGCGTGCTGGTGCGCGAGGGCGACCGTATTGAGAGCCGCCTGCTTGCCACCGAGCGCGAGGTTGCCATTATTCCGAGCCTTGCCATCCACATGAACCGCGGCGTTAACGAGAGCTTTGCTCCCAATCGCGCCGTTGACCTGTGCCCGCTCATCAGCGCTGGTGACCTTAAACAGGGCGACTTTGACGCCCTGATCGCCGACGAGCTGGACGTTGAGCCCGAGCAAATTTTGGGCCGCGATCTGTTCCTGGTCAATCGTCAGGATGCGCGTATTTGGGGCTGGGCCGACGAGTTTATCTCGACACCCAAGCTTGACGACCTGGCCTGCGCCTACACCTCGCTACAGGCATTTTTGGGCGCCGAGAACGCGCGCGACGTCTCGGTCTTCTGCTGTTTTGATAACGAGGAGGTTGGTTCCGAGACCAAACAGGGCGCCATGTCAACGTTCTTGGCCGATGCATTGCGCCGCATTAACGGATCGCTGGACTTTGACGACGAGTCGTATCATCGCGCCCTTGCCGCATCGATGCTCGTGAGCTGCGACAACGCGCATGCCGTGCACCCCAACCACGCCGAGAAGTGCGATGCCCGCAACCAGGTAGTGCTCAACGGCGGTATCGTCATCAAGGAAGCCGCCAACCAGCACTATTGTACCGATGCCTTTAGCCGCGCGGTGTTCCAAGCTATTTGCGATGACGCCGACGTGCCCACGCAGGCCTTCGCCAACAAGAGCGATATGGCCGGCGGATCCACGCTCGGCAATCTGTCCAATATGCAGGCGAGCATGCATGCCGTGGACGTGGGCCTGCCGCAGCTGGCCATGCACTCGAGCTACGAGACCGGCGGCGTGCGCGACGTGATGTACGCCATCCGCGCCCTCACCGCCTTCTACGAGCGCGACCTCCATATCAATGGAGCCGAAAGCGTGGAGCTCTAAAACCTGCCAAAGAGGGATGTTGATTTCGGCAGGTTTTATCTGGGCGAATGCAAAGGGTGAAACCGAGCTAGATCTGTGATATGTGGCCGCCGAGGTGCAGTGTGCCTCGGCGGCTTTTTGTGTACAGAGTACGGCTAATGCTTATAAATGCTATACATGCTTTACGTATCTACCATAGAGTTTTATGATAGTTTTGAAGTATTAAGGAGGGGTCATGACCACAACAGCCGCTCAGATCAACGTGCGTCTCGATGCCGATCTTAAAAGGAGTGGGGACGCCGCTCTCTCCAGGGCCGGTATGACGCCGAGCCAAGCGGTGCGTGCGCTCTGGCAACTTGCGGCATCTCTGGCTGATCGGCCCGGCGCGCTCGAGGATATCCTGCTGCCCAGTCGTGCCCGGGCGGAACAGCGCGAGCGCGAAAAGGCCGCCAAACGTAAGCTCGAGCTCATGGATCAGGGGTCGAAGCTGTTCGCTGCCGCTTGCCGTGAGTC
>URDE01000087.1:0-7322 GCA_900546525.1 uncultured Collinsella sp. | reverse complement strand
ATGAACACATCGGTTCCAAAGGTGACGGACAGCGGCAAAACGGCCAGTGCCGGATGCTCGGCCGGCGACATATCGCTTGCGGAATCGGTAATAATGCGGACGGACATAGCGAATCCTTTCTTGCGCGGACCTCGCGCAGGGAATTTTGACAGCAATGCCCCGGCACGGTATACGCGCTTAAACGGGACGATGCAGTTGATAATGGGAAGCAAATGCCCAGGCGGCCCTACAGCTCGCGCAAGGTGTTGAGAATCGTACGCAGCGACGCATACATCTGCTCACGCTGCTCCACGCCCATGGCCTTGCCGGTGGTGTCGAGCACTTCACGAATAATGCAATCGGCCTCGTTCATGCTCTCGCCGCCCAACGTGGTCAGGCGAACCGGGGCGCGATACTTAACGGCGGCATCGCCCGAATCGTCGACTTCGACGTAGCCGCCCTCCTCCAGATGCGCCAGCGTGCGCGAGACGGCAGCGCGGGTCACGCCAGCCATGCGGGCGAGGTCGGCACCAGTCAGGCCGTCCTTGCTGCGCTCAAGATAGTACAGGCACATGATGTCGGAGCCCTTAAGGCCCAGCCTTGCGCCCTCAGATGTCTTAATGCGCTGGATCTCCTTGTAGAGTCCGCTGATCAGTCCGACAAAGTCCTCGAAACGTGTCTCGTCGCTCTGTTGCATGGGAGACGACCGCCTTTCGCTTGCATAATGCTAACGGGTAAACATCTTAGCCGTACCCAGCGACCGCAAGCCCCGCACGCCCTGTTTGTTAACTCATCAACATAAAAACCACCACAAAGGGGACAGGCACCTTTGTGGTGGTTTGGGGCATCAACAGGTTCTAAGCGCCGCTACAGCTCCACGCGGGGATTGTCGCGGGTCACAAGCGTCTTAACGACAACCGTCGCCCCCAGATAGCGCTCAAGCAGCTCGGCTAAGCGATCGATGGCGGCCTGACAGTCCCCCATACGCTCGGGCTCTACGCACTCAATCGCCAAAAACGCGTCGGCCGAATCGTCGGATAGAGCCGTTCGAACGCTGTCGCGCCAGTTCCAGCAGCGGCACACGGCGCCCGCATCGTCAATGTAGGCGAGCTCGCCGGGCAGCGTCGGGTCGTCCGCTTCCTCGCCAAGCGGCAGGAACGCATCCCCGCCGTCGGTCACCTTCAAGCGAAGGTCTCCCTCAATCGCATGCAGATCCTCGCCTCCCACGGGCAGTGCATAGGACAGCGACACCGTGTTATAGATATCCACCGCGGGCGTAATGTGGCCCACCGGCTTGCCCTTGAGCACGCGCTTGAGCAGGTTCTCGATTGAACAGCGCGCGCCCTTTTTGGTCTTGAACAGACGATAGGCCTCGCGCCATGCCTTGACTGGTGCGTTCTCGCTGATAGTGTCGCT
This sequence comes from uncultured Collinsella sp., assembly GCA_900546525.1. Taxonomy (GTDB): domain Bacteria; phylum Actinomycetota; class Coriobacteriia; order Coriobacteriales; family Coriobacteriaceae; genus Collinsella. The sequence goes on along the minus strand of URDE01000087.1, from coordinate 5,927 downwards.
GGTCAAATGACGCTCCGCATCGATATTGGCGCGGTCGAGCAACGCCGCAATTACATCCACATCCTCCTGGGGAATCTGAGCCGCGGGTTTCATGCCCTCCACGACCACAACTCCAATCGCCGCCTGCGGAAACAACTCCCAAAATGAATCCTCGGCAATAAAGCTCTTCATACGTGCTCCCTTCACGATTCGCGCCCGAGCGAGGGCACCCAAACAAAAAGCGCCCTTACGACGGCCACCTTCAAAGTCCTACGGTGCCGCCACAAGAGCGCTTGCGCTGTCCCCATCCGGAGAAGGGGACGATATGTCAGGCGTATTGTAACCTGAGTCATCCGCGCGAGCAAAACCACCACAAAGGTGCCTGTCCCCTTTGTGGTGGTTTTGGGTCTGAGGCGACGCTAGTGGCGGAGCCCCAGTAGGCCGCGTCCGCGATGACGGGCGTCGGCGTGCACCTGAGCGTGCGGACCGGCGGCCTTGACGGACTCGGGCAGGTGCGAGTACTTCTTCTCGAAGTTCTCCTCGAACATCACGGCCAGGTTGTGCGCGGCCTCGTCGTAGCGAGCGGTGCTCTGCCAGTACTGGCGCGGCACCAGAATGCCGTCGGGCACGCCATGGCACGTGGTGGGAATGTCGACGTTAAAGATGTCGTCGTGCACGAACTCGCTGTCCTCGATGGTACCGTCGAGAGCGCGGGCCACCAGGGCACGCGTGTAGGCAAGCTCGATGCGATGGCCCACGCCGTAGCCGCCGCCAATCCAGCCAGTGTTGACCAGATAGACGCGGGTGCGACCGTCGGCGATACGCTCGCCGAGCATCTTGGCATAGACCATGGGATCGAGCGGCATAAACGGCTCGCCAAACAGCGAGGAGAACGTGGGCGTGGGCTCGGTGACGCCGACCTCGGTGCCGGGGATCTTGGCGGTGAAGCCCGTCACAAAGTGATACATGGCGGCATCGGCCGTCAGGCGCGAGATAGGCGGCAGCACGCCAAAGGCATCGCAGGTCAAAAACAGCACGACGCTCGGGGTGGTGCCCATACCCTTGGTCCACGCGTTGGGGATATGCTCGACGGGATAGGCCACGCGCGTGTTGTGCGTGATCGAGACGTCATCGTAGTTGGGCTTGCGATTCTCGTCGAGCACCACGTTTTCGCAGATGGCGCCAAAGCGGACGGCGTTGAAGATCTCGGGCTCATGGAACGCGTCCAGGCCCTCGCACTTGGCATAGCAGCCTCCCTCGATGTTGAAGATGCCCATGTCGGACCAGCCGTGCTCGTCGTCGCCGATCAGCAGGCGCGTGGGGTTGGCCGAAAGCGTGGTCTTGCCCGTGCCGGAAAGGCCAAAGAACACGGCCGTCTCGTGCGTGACGGGATCCATGCTGGCCGAGCAGTGCATGGGTAGCACGTCGTCCTCGACGGGCAGTAGGTAATTCATGACGCTGAAGATGGACTTTTTGATTTCGCCGGAGTAACCGGTGCCGGCAACCAGAATCACGCGCTCCTGGAAGTTGATGACCACGGCAGCGCTGGAGTTGAGGCCCTTGATGGCGGGGTCGCACTGGTAGCCAGGTGCCGCGAGCACGCAAAAGTCCGGCTCGCCGGTGCGCGCAATTTCGCGGGCAAGCGGACGAGCGAGCATTTGCTTAATAAAGAGCGCCTGGCTGGCACGCTCGCAGGCGACGAGCAGGCGACGCGTGTGGTTGCGGTCGGCGCCCGCCATGCCGCGCGTGACAAACACGTCGCGCTCGTTGAGGTAGTCGACGATACCGGCCTTGATGGTCTCGTAGCTCTCAATCGAAAGCGATCGGTTGACGGCGCCCCAGGCGATCTTGTCGTGAACATCGGGGGTGTCAACGATAAAGCGATCGTTGGGTGAACGGCCGGTGCGCTCCCCCGTCTCGATCACCAGCGCGCCGTTGGATGCCATGCGGCCTTCTTCGCGGCGGATAGTGTACTCGACAAGCTCCGCGGCGGGTAGATCGACCAGCAGGCGGGGCTGATTCTCGGCGGGATCTTCGACCAGCGTAATACCAAAGTTGGACAGAACTTCTGCAGGGGTAACACCAGGCATGGGGCCTCCTTTAAAAACGCGGCACGTGGACGCGGCGCGCACTTTACTCACGTAAAGCCCGTTGTACCCGATATGCAAAAACGTTTTTGCGGCAACGGCGAAGCGCCCGCCCAACGGTCAAAAATCGCAGGCAAGCGGCCTAGTCATTGGGGACGTTCTTACACGACCAGTCGTTGGGGACACTTATGAACAGGCAACAACCAAGGAGTGTCCCTAGATGCCGGCACTTAGGGACGTTCCCAAAGTGCCGACTACAGCGGCAGGCCTTGGCCGAGCATGGCGATGACGCTCATGAGGACCAGCATGCCGGCGGCGTAGGGCAGCACTGCGCCCAGGAGCTCGGCGTCCTTACCGCGCACGTGCACGGCAGCGAGGCCAATCGCGAGCGTCTGCGGCGAGACCATCTTACCGGCGGCGACACCCAGGGCGTTCAACGCAACCATCCAGTAGTCGCTCACACCCAGCGCCGAAGCGGCCTGGCTCTGAATGGGACCAAACAGCATGCCCGACGATGTGCCCGAACCGGTCACGAACGCACCGACGGCACCGATCCACGGGGCCAGAATCGGGTACAGACCACCGGCGACGGCAATGCAGAACGCACTGATCGAAGAGATCATGCCCGCATAGCCCATCACCTTGGCACAGCCCAGCACCGAAAGCATCGTGATTACCGTCGGCATCATCTGCTTCACAGTCGCGGCCAGCACCTCGCCCATCATGCGCGGCGAAGCCCCCTGAATGGCGCCGCCGATAAACGCGGCCAGGAAGATCCAAACACCCGGCGTGTTAATCCACGAAAACGTGAGCGTGCCGGGGTTCTCGCCGCAATACACCTGCACGTGACTCGCAAAGGGCGCAAGCGCGGCATGCACGGCGGGCACCAGGTTGGACGTACCCAACAGCAGTACAAAAATCAGGATGAAACACGACCAGGCAGAAAGCGCCGACTTAGCGGTGAGCTGCTCACCGGCCTCGATATTCATGTGAAAGCGCGCGTCCAGGTGACCGGACTTCTCGGCGCGCATGGCAAGCGCGGCGGTCAGCGCGAGCGACACGATGGAGCCCACGACCACGGCAAGCTCGGGGCCCACAAACATAGCGACGACCAGGGCAGCGCCGACAAAGGACGCGCCAGAGAGCAGCGCGATGCCGGCCACGCCGTGCAGGCGCTCGCCTACGCTCGCAACATCGCCTTGATCGTCGGTCACGCGGCCCGCAACCAACACGATGAGCAGCGGCATCACCACAAAGAACGGTGCGAGCTGCACCAGCTGAACGGTCGCCAGGTGCAGGGAATCCAGACCCACCAGGTCGGCAACGGACACCGTGGGGATGCCGATGGAGCCGTAGGGCGTGGGCACGCCGTTGGCCAGCAGGCAGATCAGCACGGCAGGCACGGCCTCAAAACCAAGGCCCGCGAGCATGCCGGCGGGAATGGCGACAGCGGTACCAAAGCCAGCCATGCCCTCCATAAAGCCGCCGAAGCACCACGCCACGAGCAGCGCCAGCAGACGGCGATCGCTGCTGATGGAGGTGATCATGCTGCCGATCACGTCCATGGCGCCCGTGCGAACGCAGAGGTTATACGTAAAGACGGCGGCGATAATCACCAACACGATGGGCCACAGCGCCATCAAAAAGCCCTCGAGCGAGGCCGTGGCTATCTGCGCCACCGGCAAATGCCACCACGCAAAGGCGAGCACGCACGAAAGAACAAACGAACCAATCGCGGCTTTCCAGGCCGGCCATTTAAAGCACAGCAGCATCACGACAAGCCAGATGATAGGCACAAGAGCCAGCAAAAATGCGGCGACGTCCATGGGTAAAAGCTCCTTGGTACCGCGAGGGCGGCATCGGGGGTGTCATAAAACTTGAACAGGATACCGCACGCTTACCGACAATTTTCTGCCGCCTGCCGAAATATTGAACAATCCGTTCAAAAACACGAGCAAACACCGCCGCGTCTATACTAGAGCGCAGCAATAGAAAGGACTCCGCCTTGAGCATCGCGCCCCTCGATAGCATCCGCCGCGCCATCGCCCGCCGCAACGGCGTCACCGACCCCACCGTATCGGGCGGGGCGCACGGGCAGGGCGGACGCATCGAGAACGGCCTGTTCCCCGCATCGCACACCGCCGAGGAGCTCGCACGAATCCAAGAGCTAAGCCAGCGTAACGCCGGCGGTCCCGACAGCAACCAGGCCACACGCCGTCGCCGCGAGCGCGATCGCCAGCCCGGCCCCATCCACCGCATAGTCAATGCCTGGTGGAACCGCCTGCTCGGAGCCGTCTACGGCGGCGGCTTCTCCACGCAAGAAGCCGAGTACGAAGATCATGCCACCCGTCGCGACTACCTTTGGAATACCCTGGGCACCGCCGTATGGGGCATGGCGTTTCCTCTGCTCACCATCGTGTCCACGCAGCTCGTGGGCGCCGAGGAAGCCGGCAAGTTCTCCATTGCGTTTGTCACCGGCACGCTCATCATGATCGCGTGCAACTACGGCGTGCGCAATTTTCAGGTCTCGGACATCGACGAGAAGGCGTCCTTTGCCTCCTACCAGCTCAACCGCTGGCTTTGCGGAGCATTCGCGCTGGCCTGCGGCCTTGCATACAGCAGTGCCCGCGGCTACGACGCGCAGATGGCAACGATCGGCCTGGGCGTCTACCTGTATAAGGTGATCGACGGCGTGGCGGACGTGTACGAGGGCCGCCTGCAGCAGGCCGATAAACTCTACCTGGCCGGCATGAGCCAAACGCTGCGCTCCGTCGGCGTCATCGCGGTCTTTAGCGTGGCGCTGTTCCTTACGCGCAGCATGCCCATCGCGGCCATGGCCATGGGTGTCACCGCCATCGTCTCGCTCGAGCTGGTCACCGCGCCGCTGGCCCTGCTCGAAACCGAAAAATCGCGTCGCGTGAGTCTGCGCGAGGTCGGCCACCTGTTTGTCCAGTGCGCCCCGCTCTTTGGCGCACTGTTCCTGTTCAACCTCATCGAGAACATGCCCAAGTTTGTGATGGAAGGCACGCTGGCCTACAAATATCAGCTGTACTTTAATGCCCTGTTCTTTCCGGCGCAGGCTATTTTGCTGAGCATTGGATTTGTCTATAAACCGCAGCTTTTGCGTCTGTCGAGCATTTGGGCGAACCCGCGCAAGCGCCGCCGTTTTGACTTGATTATTATTGCCGTTATGGCGCTGATCGTGGCCATCACCGGCGTATGCACCGCATTTATGGCAGGCCCCGGTATTCCCCTCATGAGCTTTATGTACGGCCTCAACTTTGAGCGCTACCGCGCATTGGCGCTGCTGATGGTCGTCGCCGGCGGCGTAACCGCGGCCATCGATTTTATCTACGCCATTATCACGGTGCTGCGCCACGCTGGAGACGTCACCAAGATCTACCTGATCTGCTTTGCCGTGAGCGTAGTGCTCCCAGTGATCCTAATCAACCTGCTGGGCCTGATGGGTGCCGTCGTGAGTTACCTGGCTATCATGGCCCTGCTGCTGGTGCTGCTGATTGTCGAGTACGCCCACATCCGCCAACGCATCGAACGCGACCGCAACCCATACGGCGCCTAATTAGCTGCCCCCGGTCACCGGAATTTGCGATGGAATCACCCCGGCTGGGGTCTCGTTGCGGACAATATGCATCACGCAAAACTAAGTGAGTAGACTTTTACCGAATCCCCGACCACACCGACAAAGCACAAGTCTGTGACCTGCGGTTTTATTGAGGCGAACATGTTGAGTGCTCGGCATTTCCAAAAGAGTCTACTCACTTAGCCAGCGGGCGGCCAAATGATTATTTAAGGCTCTGTTAGACCAGGATTGACATACATGTGTCCTCACGGTGCCATATC
>URDE01000086.1:0-7489 GCA_900546525.1 uncultured Collinsella sp. | reverse complement strand
ACCTCGCGGGCATGCGGACGGAACATCGCGTCCATCTCGGCCACCTGCGCGTCCATGGTCGCGGCATCGGCGCGGCAGTAGCGCTCCTCGTGCACCAGGTTCACCACGGGATGCGCAATGGCCGGACGCTCCTTACGGGGCGTGCCGATGATGAGCATCGACAGCGGCATGGTATAGGGCGGCAGATCGAGCAGCGCGGCAACTTCCTCGGCATTCTCGACGATATCGCCGATGTAGCAGCTCCCCAGGCCCAGGGCCTCGGCGGCGACCACGGCGTTTTGCGCAGCGATCACGGCGTCCTGGGCCGCGATGGCAAAGTCACCCAAACCCGGTGCACGGCGGGGCGCCTTGCCCGTGCGCTCGACAAACTCGGGCTCAAAGCAGCCCACGTGCTCAAACAGATCGATCCACTTGGCATAATCGACCACAAATATGAGTGCCCAGGGCGCCTTGGCGATCATGGGCTGGTGGTCGCACAGGTCGGCCAGACGGTCCAGCGTAGCCTGCTCGCGAATACTCACGATGGAATACATCATCATGGCGCCCGCCGACGGCGCACGGCTCGCCGCATGCAAAATCGCTGCGCGCTGCTCGTCGGTCACCGCCACGGGACGGTCATCGTCATCACGCGCAAAGGCACGCGTGGACGAGCGATGCTCCAAGATGTCCAGCACCGCGTTGCCCGTGGTCTCGACCGGATAACCGAACGTATCCACACCCGCAGCTCCGCCGCAGCACTCGGCACCCGTCATACAAACCTGCTCGCCCATAGCTCTATCCTCGCCAATTCTTTAAGAAGCCTTTACGTTTCCGTGTAATTCCCGTCCATTATCGCGCAGGTCGCCACTACATTGCGCCACACCGCCGCACATGCGCGTTAATATGGCTGGTTGTTGTGCGCAGCCCGCAAATGCAGTGCATATTTAGGTAACAATCGGGTAAACCCCCGCTTTCGTAGGTTTTAAGTTTGTGAGGAGTCTCAGCATGTTCGCTGCCGCCATCTCGCTCGTCGGTCTTGCGGCGACCGTCTACCTTGTTTTGCGCGAGGCCAAGGCCATTCGCGCTCAGTCGGGCACCGTCACCAAGGGCGCCTTCGCCTGGAGCGTCGCCTTCGGCCTGTTCCAGCTCTTTTTGACCGTCTGGGGCGCTATTGGCCTCGTCGCGCAAAACGAGCCGCTCGCCTTTGTGATGCTCATCCTGACCAATGCCATCCTCACCGGCTGCGCCTGGGCCAGTATCGCCCGCGACCGCATCGCCCCGCGCGTCTTTGCGTTCGCCGGGCCCGACGCCCCCGCCCCCACCGGCAAGCTCGCCCGCCTGCGCGGCGCCTTTGTGGGCAAACCGCTCGTCGCCGCCGTCTTGTGCCTGCTGCTCGCCGGCGTCTTTGCGCTGCTGGGCATGGAGGTCTCGTCCAACCACGACTTTACCTGGGTCTACCCCCTGTGCATCCTGCTCGAGTGGGCCATCATCACCACGCTCATGGTCGGCCTGTTCTTCCTGTTCCAGCGCCACGGCGCAGCTCCCGCGGTCCTGGCCTTTACCCTCTTTGTCCTGGGCATTGCCGAGTTCTTCGTCATCACGTTTAAATCCATGCCCATCCAGCCGGGCGACCTTTCGGCCATCTCCACCGCCGCCGCGGTCGCCGGCACCGGCTACACCTTCTCGATCTCACTGTTCTGCGTGCTGTCCATGGGCTTTACCGCCATCGCCATGCTGCTGTGCGAGTACGCCGGCCTGGTGGCACCGCATCGCCAGAAGGGTGCCGCCAACGCCAAGCGCATCCTGCTCACCAACCTGCTCGTCGCCGTGCTGTGCCTGGGCGGTGTAACCGCACACGTCACGCTCATCGACTACTACAACACCCTCGGCATCACCGTCTACACCTGGCGCCCGCTCGAGAGCTACTGGCGCGAGGGCTACCTGCCTGCTTTTATTAGTGCGGCGCAGTCCATCAAGCCGCCCAAACCCGCCGACTACTCCGTCGACGATGCCAAGGCCACGCTCAAAAAGTACGCCAAGGCCTACGACAAGTCCGACGCGGCCAAGAGCGACGAGCGCGCCGCCGCAAAGGAGCAGTTCGACAGCGAGAAGCCCACGGTCATCGCCATCATGAACGAGACCTTCTCGGATCTTTCGATCTACCAGAACATGCGCGCCGGCTACGAGGGCCCGCAGTACTTTAAGAACCTGTCCAACTGCCTCAGCCGCGGCAAGCTCTATGTGAGCGCCTACGGCGGCGGTACCGCCAATACCGAGTTTGAGTTTATGACCGGCAACTCCATGGCCAACCTGGGCTCGGGCGTGTACCCCTACACCATCTACAACATGGAGACGACCGGGAACCTGGCAGAACAGTTCAAATCGCTCGGCTATTCCACCACGGCCATGCACCCCAACCACGCGACCAACTGGAACCGCGAGAACGTCTACAAGGACTTTGGCTTTGACCAGTTCCTGTCTATCAATGACTTCCAGGGAGCCGACACCCTGCGCGGCATGGTGACCGACCAGGCTACCTACGACAAGATTCTTGAGCTGCTCGACCAGAACGCCGATCCGCAGTTTATCTTCGACGTGACCATGCAGAACCACTCGGGCTACGATACGGGCCTGCTGCCGGTCGACAAGCAGATGCACCTGAATATCGACACGACCGATTTGGACGCCAAGACCGTCGAGGACGGCACGCTCTCCGATGTCGACGAGTATGTCTCGTGCATCGAGCAGTCCGACCAGGCGCTGCGCTACTTCCTCAACGCCCTGAGCAAGCTCGACCGTAAGGTGGTCGTGGTGTTCTGGGGCGACCACCAGCCGTTCTTCCCGTCCAAGTTCAATGACAAGTGGTTTACCGGCGAAGACGATGCTACGCATCAGGAGCGTCTGTGGCAGACCGACTACATCATCTGGGCCAACTACGACGTTGCCGGCTGCGACCAGACGAGCGAGGTCGACGACCTGTCCACCAACTACCTGTCCACGCAGCTTATGCAGCTGATCGGCGCACCGCTGACCGACTACCAGAAAGCGCACATGACGCTGCGCGAGTCGCTGCCCGCCATCAACTCGGTCGGCTACGAGGACGCCAGCCTGCGCTGGGCGCTCTCCTCCAACGTCACCGGTGACGACGCCGCCGCGGCAGCCGCCACCAAGGCGCGCGAGGATTACGCCAAGATGCAGTACTACGAGATGTTCCGCGACGGCAAGAACGTCTACACCGAGCATTTCCAGACCGAGGCCAACGAAACCGACCCCAACCTGGCGCCGGGAACAACCAAGATCAAGTAGCGGGTCACTCATAACTGAAACGTCTGTCCGGGCGGAGGCATATAAGGTTCCCTGCTCGGACAGTCCTGCGCAAGACGAAGGCCACATTAAGTGGCCTTCTTTGCGTGCGGAACTCGCGATGAACCTTATATGCCTCCGCCTGGACAGACGCCCTGATGTTGGGGCGTGGCTTGTCTTGGGTGTATCGCCGAACATATATAAGTTGAAGGCCACGTTATGTGGCCTTCTTTGTTTGCGGAAAGTGTGTCCCGGAATTCTTGTCTGGAATGGGATGCGGTTTCCGCTTGGGACCCGATTGGGAAAGTGTGTCCCACTATTCAGCTGGATTCCGGGATGTATTTTCCGGTTGAGGCTCGTTGGGAAAGTGCGTCCCGGTCTGGGCGCTCAAACTGGGATGGATTTTCCGGATGAGGGCTTGACGGAAAATGTGTCCCGTTCCGGGCGCTAATTGTGGGATGCAGTTTCCGCTTGCGGAGTCTCCACTCAACAGAAAACCCGGGTGGCCTGTTTTTTGGCTACCCGGGTTTTTGGGTTGTCGATATGTTCGACTGGCTACTAGTGGGTCTTGCGGCGCTTGATCAGCATGATGAGGGCTATCACTACGAGCGTTGCTCCCGCTGCTGCTGCGGTGGCGACTAGGGCGAATGTTTGGTCGCCGGTGTTTGCGAGGTTCTTCGCTGTTGTCGTAGTCTTGACCTTGGTGTCGGTCTTAGCTCCGTTGTCGGACTTGGGCTTGTCCGGGTTCGTCGGGGTCTCAGGAGTCTCGGGGTCCTTTGAGCTTTCGGAATCGGTTGGGCCGGCGGTGTTTACCAGCGTATGGTCCAGGAACTTCTTGGCGCCCGCACTTGCCTGTGAGAACAGGCGGCGCGTGCGGATCGGGGTGGCGTTCACCGTTGTGGGCGCCGTCTCCTCGGCCTCGATATTCACGAGCGTCGTGCCGGTGTCGAGGCCCACGTCGTTGTATCCCACGTGGCAGTAGTACTGCGCGCCGTCATCCTCCGCCGTCAGGTCAATCTCGAGCGTTGAGGCCGTTCCAGCCGCGAGGTTGCCATCGGCACCCACGAGCTTAAACTCTGTCTCGCCGCGGCCCTTGCGGTACCACATATAGGTCGGTGCCAGCCCTGTTTCGCTATCGTCGGCACCGAGTTGCTTCACATGGCCAATCGCCGAGAGCGTCAGGTGGCTTCCCGCCGTGCGCTCAACCGAAGAGTCGTATCCAAGATCCGACCACTCCGCAGTATCCGCCGCAGGTCCGCTCACGGTCATCGTCATGCCAACGGGCATGGTCTTGACCGTGATGATTGCCGAGCGAATACCCGTTTCGGTCGTGGATCCATTTTCAACAGCTGCGATAGCGAATCGATACTCCGTGTTGGGCTGCAACCCATCCCAGGTAAGCGAGGTCTGCGTGTTGCCGGCAATCTTCCAGCTGTTGACGACGGCGTCCGCCGCATTGCTCTGCAGCATGCCCACGCCGTAGCTAAAGCCACTCTTGTTTGCGAGTACATCGTCCCAGCTAAACGTAACGCTGGTCGAATCGACGGCGTTTGCCGTAAAGCCCGTCACGGCCGGCGCGTCGGGCATCTCGACGTCCTTAACGTCATAGCCCACGATCCAGAACTGGTCGGTGTCCTTGGTGCCGAGCTTGTCGCCCGAGTCTGCCTCGAACTTGTCGACATCCACCGCGTTGACGCCCAGACGCCACACAAAACCGTACTTGCCCTGCGCGGCCTCGGGCAGGTTGTCGACGGTGCCGCCGTATTCGGTCGATTCACTCGAGGAGTTACCCGTAGTAAAGCCGGCGTTGGCACCAAAGCACAGGCCGCCAAACAACTCGTGCTTTGCGAGCTTCGCGCCCATGACAACGCTGCCGTTCAGCGTCAAGCCGAGCTCGAGCTCCTGCTCCTTGCCCTCCTCGACTTCGATGGTCTGCTCAATGCTCGCCCCCGACTGCGCGGCGGCGCCGTTAAACCCATCGTGCGTGTAGGCGCGCGTTACGCCAGGCTTGCCCAGGCCAAAGGAATCCCCAACGGGAGTCTCGCCGTTGAGCGTCGTTTGATAGGTTCCGGGTTCTCCCGACCGGTTGGTCAAAAAGTAGCTGAGCGGCGTCATATTGTGCTGTTTGGCAATGCGGTCATAGGCCTCGACATTAACGACCGAGGTCTGCGCGCCGAGCGACACGGGCGCCGCCATCACGCCCTTGCCACCAGTTTCCTCATTTTCGATCTCATACTCGTAATAGACCATCGGAATCGTGTAGAGCACGGCCTTGTCACCCTCGCCGGCATGCGACTCATAGTTTACGCTTGCGCTGACCGTGCGCTCGCTCCGGTAGTCATAGCATCCCTCGGCGGCAAAATCGACTGAAGCATTCATCGCGACCAGGGGCGGACCGGTCTGCACCTCGACGGCAACGCCCAACTCGGCGCCAATGGTATAGCCCTGGGATGTCCCCGTGCCCTTTTCCTCTCCGTATGACGTGCCGCCCAACACCAGATAGCCGTATGCCTGCTCCAGATCCTCAACATAGGGCGCATCCTGCAGCACGGCAAGCACGCGCGGGTTGGTATAGACCTTGTAGCGGTCCTTGTACGTGATCTTGACGCTGTCGTTGTCGACATCGGGCAGCGCGAGCGAGATAAATGTGCCGTAGGTAGTGCCGCGACGGTTGCTCTCGCTAATCACCTGCTCCTCGCCACGGCGCACCTTTCCGTTCTCGTCGAGCGAAAAATGCGAGGCGGTCATCCAATAGTAGTCATCGTTCTTGCGCAGGTCCTCGTCGCGGTGCTTGCCCACCACGGCGATAAAGCTCTCGTTATAGCGGTCCGAACCCGAGACGCTGCCCGCCTTGACGTCGCTGATCCACACCTGCTCTATACCCTTGTGGTCATGCTTGTTGCTGCTGTTGTATTGCTGACCGCTCATGCTCATGGTTCCGACCATGGACCCCAAGCCCTGAGCCCCGCTCTGTGCCGTGTTGCAGGCAAAGTCGCGGAACACATCGCCGCCCACGAGCACCTCGTCGACCGCCAGCTGCTCGGACAGGCCGTCAAGGTTGGCAGTGGCAAGGGCAATAGGCGCCAAGGTGCACGGATAGCGCTTATCCTGAGCGCTATCCTTCCATGCGCTGTTGGGCACATGCATCAGCCCATAGGAGGCGAGGAGCCCGTCTCTGTATTCCTTGCAATCGGAAAGCTTGAACTCGCCAGACTCCGAGTCAAAATACGCGTAGCGGTACAGCGCGCCGTACAGCCCCTTGCTGCCGTCAGAAGCGCCGTAATCAAAAGCGCTGCGTTGCCAGTCATAGCCCGCAAGAATAAGGCCCGTGACGGTTTCACCCGTCTTCTTTCCTTCTTCATCGTAGGCGGCAAACGTGCCGAACGTCGCATTCGCAGCGACCATGGTCTTGCCGTTCGCGGAGAGGGAGATTGCGCCCGCGTCGCCCAGAGCATCGACATGGACGAGCGCACCCTTGGATGCATCCCACGAAAACAGCTCGCAATGCGTCGACTTATCAATATTCTTCTTGCCGTAGGGTGCCGAGACCACGATGGCGAGGTCATCGCAAAAATCGCGATCGAGGTCGCCGGCCGCTAGCGAAACGACAGGAGCTGACTGAAGCTGCGTCCAGGAGTCGTTCCCGCCCTTGTTGTGCGTGGTGTAGTCCGCGGCGTTACCGGCATCGATCTTGACGACGCTTTGCTTCCAGTTGCCGCCCTCCAAGTCATACATGTCGACTACAGCCTTGCGCACGCCGTTCTCGTCGACATAGCAGCCCGCGTAGACAAAAAGCTCGTCGACGCCGTCGCCATCGACATCGCCCGCCTCGACATCAAAGACGGCGTCGTGCTCTTGCAGGTAACCGGCATCCAGGTACTTAAAACGGCCTTCGTACATCATATTAGTGTTGACCGTCACCGGCAGGTGTGTGTCGAGAGTGCGCGTACGCCCGTTGCTAAACGAGTAGAGGACCAGCTCAACCTTTCCGGCGTATGACTTGCCGTCAATCGTCGTGAAGGAACTGTCGCCGTAGGCACGGAGCTCGGCAACGCGGCTCTTTTTGCCCGTGCTGGCGTCGCTGCAGAACTCAACACTCGTGGCGTGAATGCCCGAGAAACCGTTGTTGTCGTTGGCGAGTACTGTTGAGGACTCATTGTTGCTTAGGTACGACCAGGTGCCGCCACCGTAGTCGCTATGCTTGTAG
>URDE01000085.1:0-7706 GCA_900546525.1 uncultured Collinsella sp. | reverse complement strand
CGTACAGACCGCTCGGCATGGTAAAGAACGCAGTTTTGTCCATAACGATCACTCCCCTAGCTCGGGTTGGAACCTCATGAATGTATGTACCCATAAAAAAGGCGACGCCCATACCGGACGCCACCTTTGAGACATAGGTGTCATAACCGTGAGGAACATGAGACGCCCGCAGTTGCGGTGAAATAGGGACTGAATAGCCCATCAAACAGGCAAAACAGTCCGTATTCCACCGCAACTTATACAGAGCGCCTAGCGGTTGCGTTCCTTGAGCGCGCGATCGATTTCGCGCTGAACGTCGCGCTTGGCCATGTCTTCGCGCTTGTCGTAGAGCTTTTTGCCGCGGCCCAGGCCCAACAGCAACTTTACGCGACCATCGGTATTAAAGTAGAGCTCCAACGGTACCAGCGCATAACCACGGTTGCGAAGTTTGCCGTCAAGAAAATCAATCTCCTTGCGATGCAGCAGCAGACGGCGACGGCGATCGGGGTCACGGTTCCACACGCCACCGTGGCTGTAAGGGTGAATGTGAAGGCCCACCAGCCAGCACTCGCCGCCGCGAATCAGCGCAAAGGTGTCAGTGATCTGACAGGCGCGCTCGCGAATCGACTTGACCTCGGTACCGCTCAGTTCAATGCCGCATTCGAACGTCTCGTCGATAAAGTACTCGTGATGCGCCGAACGATTCTTGGAAATGAGCTTGCGTTCGCGCTTACTGGGCATCGCCGGCCTCCTTGACGCCGTCGGCTCCCTTGTCGGCGCCTGCGTGCTTTGCCTTGCGCTCGGCGTTGAGCTCGGCATCGCTCTCGCGCACCAGTTTAATGATCGCCGCACATGCCTCCTCGCCCACCAGGTCGCGGGCACGGACCGTCAGGCGCGTAGCCTCCTGCTTGTCGCCGTCGCTCGCAGCATCGGTCGCACACATGATCAGGCAGATGGCAATCTCGGCCGAAGGCGAGGTCGGCACGCCTTGCAGACTCAGCTCGCCCATCACGTGGTCGTCGCTCTCATCGGCGACATCCGGATAGGCAGTATGGATCTTGTTGAGCAGGCGCGTCGTATGCGCGTCGCCAGGGGCCAAGCGCAGCGCCAGGCGCGCGCAACCCACGGCCGCCGAGACGTTCTCGGTCTCGGGCTCAAGGAAATACTGGCCCAAGTTGGCGTAGGCGCGGGCGGCGCACTTGCCGTCGCTCGCACGCTCTAGCACCGAAAACGAAAGCGATGCCCACTCCTGCTTGTCCTCGAGCGCACGGAACAGCTCGGCCAGATCCAGGCGGTAGTTGCAGTTCATGGGGTCCCAGCGCACGGCCTGCATCAAGGCGTTGCGAGCACTCACATAATCCTGCTGGCGAATGTAGGCATACGCCATGTCGGAATACAGGCGATCAAAGGGCACCTCGACCTGCACCAGCTCGCGCGGATCCTTTTCCACGCGGCGGTAGGCCAGACGCTCAAACTTGCTATCGAAGCTAAAGTACTGGCGGTTCTCCTCCGTCTTGCACTCGGCATCGATATACTCCTCGGCGAGCTCAACCAGACGCTCCAACAGCGGCGTCGCCGTGGCCAGGTCGCCCTGCGCCAGATAGTTCTCGGCATACGTGATGTCTTGCAAGCTGATGGGCAGATCCATGGCTACTCCTCGATCTGAGCGAAACACGGCAGACGCCGCATATACGGTCAATACACAAAACCCGGGTCTCTTGCGAGGCCCGGGCGTTCATTTTGTGGTAGCCCGTACCAGATTCGAACTGGTGATCTCCGCCTTGAGAGGGCGGCGTCCTAAACCGCTAGACGAACGGGCCATATGTAGCAAATGCAATGGCTGGGATGGAGGGAGTCGAACCCCCATTGACGGAACCAGAATCCGCTGTCCTGCCATTAGACGACATCCCAATAACTGCATCGCTGCGCTCGGCTGTGCCTTTGCGCAAGAAAGAAATATACGGGAAGTCTCGCCGTGACGCAAGCCCCAATTTTGACTTTTTTGAAATTCAGTCAAATTGGCCTAATTTAGTCCAACCCGTGAAGGACCTGTGAAGCCAACCGCTGTACACGAAGGGCAAAACGCCGTGAGCGGTAGCCGTCAACCGTTGGCAGATTCTACCGCGAAAACGATAGCACCAGGCAACACAATCGAAGTATCAATGATCGCGTAGATATCGAGGCACCATGGACGAAGAGCTTGATTACCTATGGGAGACCCTGGGCCTCGAGATCACTGCCGACCTTTGGCCCGAATGGGACAAAATTCACCCCACGTTACGCCCCGCCATTACTGTGGTGCAGGCAAAATACCGCCGTGCATCCTTTTTGATCATGCGGATGTCATGGCACGCGGGACTCCCCGACCTTAAGCGAATCCAGGCAAGCCTCGTCGAGTTGTCCGGTATGCCGACCGTCATATCCGAGGCGCACCTGGAGCAGCGCCAGCGCGAGCGACTGCAACAGCAGCGGATTCCCTTTATCTGCCCCGGCGTTCAGGCATATCTGCCCTTTATGGACGAAGAGTACTGGAGCGGCAAGCCCAACAAGCAGGTAAAGATCTACGACCCGCATAAGTGGGCACAGCTTGAGGACTGACCGGAGCGAACCCGCCGACGGAAAGTACACCCCAGAATCCCCATCCAAAACGGGATGCACTTTCCGCAGTTGCTACAGCAGCGCCTCGGCCCAGGCCGCTTCCCTAAAGCCAGGAATCGCAAAGTCATCGCCCACCAGCAGCGGACGCTTGACCAGCATGCCGTCGGTCGCCAGCAGCTCATAGCACTCCCGATCCGTCATGCCCGCATCCAGACGCGCCTTCAGGCCCAGCTCTCGATATTTCATGCCCGACGAATTAAAGAAGCGCCGCACCGGCAGCCCCGAACGAGCAATCCAGGTCGCAAGCTCATCGGCCGTGGGGTTGTCCAAAACGATATCGCGGTCGATATACTCTACCCCATGTTCGTCCAGCCATGCCTTGGCCTTCTTACAGGTCGAGCACTTGGGATATTCAACAAACAGTACGGTCATGGGAATCCTCCGAATATAGATCGGCCAACGCAGGCACACGCCACACGAGGCGCCTTCGTACGATGGGCCAATTGTAGCCCACGGGTCACACGCTAAACGAACCGTACCCCGAATCCGCGTTTGATGAACGGCAGCAGCTCCATTGCCTCGGGCGTGATATGGCCCGCAACGTTCATGCGCTCGTCACCGGGAAGATCGACCCGCGCAATCTCAAGCTCGCCTTCGTAGCGCCCATATCCGCTATTACTCACAGCGATCGACCCCGCCTTTCGTGGCAGGCCGGCTCCGGCATCCGTCGGCACGGAATCCGGCTTAAGCTTCGTACGTGACTCCTGAGACCTAAAGATGAGGACGCTCGAGTCGGGCCGGTCGTGATGAATCTGCCCGCGCACATAGGCATAACCGAGCTCAAGCTCGCATTGCAGGTCCACGTATCCGGCGGAAACTTGAGCAAACTGCGCCCAGCCCGCATCGGAAAGATCGGGGTCGCCGACCAACACAATGTCGCAATCGGCGCCATGTGCAAGCTCAAGCATATTGAGGGCAACCTTTGACGCGCGACCGCGCTGCGCCTCGACCGTCGGCAGTCCCTCGAATACCGGCCCGCGAACGTTAGCATCACCCGGCACAAAAGCCATGATTTCGAATCCAAGCGCCGCAAGACGAAGATTCACCCGAGCAATGTCCTCCAGAGCTAAACCGGTATAAGGCTTGGGGTAAAAATTGTGGCAGGCGGCAAAACGAGTCACATCGGCACCGGCCTCACGCCACGATGCGATTTCATCAGAACTCACCGTCGATGCATTAACCACAATGCGAAATACACCGGACAGCTCCGCGACCCGCTGGGCGCTAAAGCCATAGTCCAAACGAAGGTATTCCAACCCCAGATCGCGCAGGTCCTCAATGCGCTCAAGCCCGAGCAAATCGCACGTGCGAGGCCCCACATCGGCAATCAGCGCAATGCCGCGGGCGGAAAGCAGCGACAGCACATGACGGACCTTATCGGTATACGCCGCTCCCCCATCCTCGGGAATATGCAGCGAGGTGAACGCGTAGCGCGCACCCGCCGCGGCGCCACGCTCAATCGTCCGCTCAATATCCTGCAAAGGGCTGGAAAGATAAATTGAAATACCCGT
Organism: uncultured Collinsella sp.; assembly: GCA_900546525.1. Classification (GTDB taxonomy): domain Bacteria; phylum Actinomycetota; class Coriobacteriia; order Coriobacteriales; family Coriobacteriaceae; genus Collinsella. The sequence goes on along the minus strand of URDE01000085.1, from coordinate 3,558 downwards.
TTTCACGCTTCAAAGCTCCTTTAAAAAAGGCCGGCGGAGCAGCTAGCCCCGCCGGCACAACCATAACATCAAGAAATCTGCCGCGCGCCGCGAACCCCGAGCAACACGGCTCGCGATATCAAACTACTCGCCAAAGAACTCGTTGATCTTCTGCTCGTCGACGCCAAAGAACCACGTCAGGACAAAGCCGGCGGCATAGGCAAGCAGCATAGCGGCAACGTAGCCGAGCTGCTGGCCAGGAACGACGATCAGCAGGCCAAACAGACCGGAAACGCCCTGAGAAACCGTGCCGATGTGAAGCAGCGCCGCGAGCGCGCCGCCAAATCCGGCACCCAGGCAGGCCGTCACAAACGGACGAACGAGCGGCAGCGTAACAGCATACATCAGAGGCTCGCCCACACCCAGGATTCAACGGGAATGGACTCTGCGACGTACTTCTTGAGCTTGGCGTTCTTGGTCTTAAAGTACAGCGCCAAACCGGCACCGACCTGGCCGCCGCCGGCCATCATAAGGATGGGAAGCAGGTAATTGATACCCTTGGTAGCGCCGTCGGGATCGTTGAGCATAGCGTGGATCGGCGTGAGCGCCTGATGCAGGCCGACGGACACCAGCGGCAAGAAGCCTGCCGACAGAATATAGCCGCCCAGGACGCCCAGCTTCTCGAAGATAAAGGTCAAAACGCTAAAGATGGCAGTCGTCAGCCATGCGCCTACCGGCTGGATGACGAGCATCAGAGCAAAGGCGCCGATGATGAGCACCAGCAGCGGGGACAAGAACGTGTCGAGTGCGTTGGGCATAACCTTGCGAATCTGACGCTCCATCCAGGCAAAAAATGCGCCAGCGATGAGAGCCGCGATCATGCCGCCCGCTGCGGGGTTGTACTGCGCACTGGTGAGCGGCAGCAGAATGGCAGTGGCAGGATCAGCCGCGCCAGGCGCAAGCAGGGGCATGGCACTGTTGGCGATACACATCATGCCGGCGATGCCGCCCAGCGCAGCGGAGCCACCAAACTCACGTGCCGCGTTATAGCCCACCAAGATGGGCAGATAGGCAAACAGGGCCCAGCCCATGGAACGAATGCCCTGGTACCACCACTCGCCTGCAAGCGCGCCTGCCGTCGAGACGTTAATGACGTTGCAGATACCGTTGATGAGGCCAGCCGCAATGATGCCGGGAAGCAGGGCGACGAAGACATTGGAAATCTTCTTGAGGAAGGCCTGAACCGGCTTGGACTCGTACTTGGCCTTCTGCGCGGCCTTGTTTGTGGCCGCAGCGTCAACCACGCTCTCGTCAGCAACGCCTTTCGCAAGGCCGGTGAGCTTGGAGAACTCCTCGAGCACCTTATTCACCTTGCCCGGACCCAGCACGATCTGCATCGTGTCGTCCTCGACCAGGCCCATCACGCCGTCGAGTGCCTTAATGCCCTCCGTGTCGACGTTGCCCGTGTCTTTGACGGTCACGCGCAGGCGCGTCATGCACGCCGCGTTTGCGAGCACGTTGTCTTTACCGCCCAAAAGGTCCAGCAGCTTTTGAGCCAGCTCTTTGTTCGTCATAACTCCTCCTTGTATTGGGTATCTCGTCTGGATGTCATATCAGCTCACGCCGCGCACCTATTGGGCATCGGCATTGCTCTTCTCATGGCCACTCACCGCAGCACGGACATGGCCTCGCGCACGCTCAAGAGCCACCGCAGCCTGCTCGGCATCGCAGTCCAGCAGTACCGAGACAATAGCGGTTTTTACGTGGCCACCGGCATCTGCAAGCGCCTGAACAGCGCGCTCGCGCGTGCAGCCGGTCGCCTCCATCACGATGTTCTGGCCGCGCACCACCAACTTCTCGTTCGTCTGCTGCACATCGACCATCAGGTTTTGGTATACCTTGCCGATCTTGACCATGGCACCGGTCGAAATCATGTTGAGAATGAGCTTTTGAACCGTTCCCGCCTTGAGCCTCGTTGAGCCGGTCAGCACCTCGGGACCGGGCACGGGCTCAATGGCAAGATCTGCGCTCTCCCCGATCTTCGACCCTTGGTTGCAGGCAATTGCAATGGTCTTGCACCCAGTTGCCTTGGCGTACGCAAGGCCGCCCACCACATAGGGAGTACGGCCGCTTGCCGCCAGGCCAACGACAAGATCCTTGTCCGAGAGTCCACGCTCCCGCAGGTCGCTCGCGCCAAGCTCCTCGCTGTCTTCGGCACCTTCGACAGCCTTGATAAACGCCGTCTCGCCTCCGGCAATGAGCCCGACAATCAGATCGGGTGACACGCCAAACGTGGGCGGACACTCCGAAGCGTCGAGTACGCCCAGACGACCGCTGGTGCCTGCGCCCATGTAAAAGACGCGCCCGCCGCGCTCGAGTGTCTCAGCAGCCCAGTCGATTGCCATGGCAACCTGGGGCAACACTTTCGTGACCGACTGGACGGCACGAAGATCCTCATCGTTCATCGTCGTGACGATTTGCAGCGATGTCATCGTATCGAGGTCCATTGACCTTTGATTACGCTGTTCGGTCGTGAATTTTGTTAAATCGAGCATTTCATTCACCTCATCTTTCCTGTTTCTCGATGTAGTTTTGCTTTATGACATGCGTCGCCCGTTTGTAGTCGCTGGCAACGTAAGCAGCGTACAGGGCATCGACAACCATAAGCTGGGCCATACGCGAAGCCATGGCACCGCTGCGGACCAAGGGTTCACTCGCAGCGACGCCGAGCACGGCATCGGCCATGGTGGCAAGCTTGGATGATCCATCTACTTTGGTAACGGCCACAACGGGACAGTTGTGACGTTGAGCCTCGGCGGTGCAGTCCAGCACCTCTTGCGTCAAGCCCGAGTAGCTAAAGGCGATTGCCATATCGCCCTCATGCATGTTCTTGGCACATAAGAGCTGATCATGCCAGTCGTCGTACAGATGGCACTCTTTGTCGACACGCATGAGCTTTTGCGCCAGGTCGTGCGCGACCAAACGAGAGGCACCAATACCGAACAGATTGACCGCGCGCGCCCGCTTAAGACGGGCCGCGCATCGCTCCAAGACGGTGTAATCGAGCGTTCGCGCCGTCGCCTCGATCGTGCGCACGTTGCTTTTCATCACCTTCCCCACGATACGTTCGACGCTGTCATCCATGGAGATGTCCTCGAGGGCTATGTCTTTCTTGTCACCTAAGAGCGCCAGCTCGGCAATCAGTTCGCGCTGGAACTCCTTGTAGCCCGCAAAACCCAAACGCTTGCAAAAGCGCAAAATGCTCGAGGGCGAGGAGAACGTGACATCGGCAAGACCGCGGACGGACAGCCCGACCACCTCATGCGGATGAGCGCTCACATATGCGATGACATTGCGCTCTGCCGGGCTCGCGCTGAGCTCACGCTCACGAAGCCTTAAAAGCAATCCGTTTGCCATCTCAAACACCTCCGTTGAGAAGAATTAAAGACCAAAGAATGATTCGTACCGGATATAAACAGCTTTTACGGTACATTGTGCCGCATCATGGCGCACAAGGGGCGGGCGTTCTACCACTCGCCCCTCAAATCCGACCGCTCGGAAATACGCGCGACACAAAAT
>URDE01000084.1:0-7867 GCA_900546525.1 uncultured Collinsella sp. | reverse complement strand
TTCCCGAGGCGGGTACGGCGGGCAAAACCGTTGCCATTCGTATTCCCGGCCAGCTCATTATTCGACATAGCACGGCGATACCACGCTCATAGTTTGCGCAGGTAAACGGCGGTATATTCCGCCTCAATAACAATCGGTAAGGATGCTGACGGATAGCCGTGGCTATGAAGGTGAGTGTTATGATAGACGGGTTCTTTTGTCTATCTAGGAGGCTTTGCCTGATGGAGATCACCAAGGATATCCGCTACATCGGTGTCGACGATCACGACATTGACCTGTTCGAGGGCCAGTACGATGTGTCCGAGAACGGCATGGCATACAACAGCTATGTTATCTTGGGCGATAAAATCGCTGTCGCCGATTCGGTCGACGCTGGCTTTGTCGACGAGTGGCTCGGCAACCTCGAGGCCGTGCTCGATGGCCGTACGCCCGACTACCTGGTCGTCCATCACATGGAGCCCGATCACTCCGCCGGTATCGCTGCCTTTATGGAGCGCTATCCCCAGGCGCAGATCGTGGCCAGCATGGGTGCTTTCCGCATGATGGTCAACTACTTTGGCACCGACTTCCCCGAGCGCAAAATGGTCGTCAAAGAGGGCGATGTGCTCGATCTGGGCGGCCACAGCCTAACGTTTATCGGCGCTCCCAACGTTCACTGGCCCGAGGTGATTTTCTCCTTCGAGTCCACCGACAAGGTGCTCTTTAGTGCCGACGGCTTTGGCAAGTTTGGCGCCAACGACATCGAGGATCCCGAGGGCTGGGCTTGCGAGGCTCGCCGCTACTACTTTGGCATCGTCGGTAAGTTCGGCAAGTTCGTGCAGGCCGTCCTCAAGAAGGCCGCCGACCTGGACATCCAGATCATCTGCCCGCTCCACGGCCCCGTGCTGACCGAGAACCTGGGCTACTACCTCGACACCTATAACACCTGGTCGAGCTATCAGCCCGAGGACGAGGGCATCACGATCGCCTATGCGAGCGTGTATGGCCATCTGAAGGCTGCCGTCGAGGAGCTCGCATCTGCGCTCGAGGCTCGCGGCCAGAAGGTCTCCGTCTTTGACCTGGCTCGCGACGACATGGCCGAGGCCGTTGAGGATGCGTTCCGCTACGACCGCCTGGTGCTCGCCTCCATTACCTATCAGGGCGAGATCTTCCCGTGCATGAGCACCTTTATCCACACGCTCGCCGAGCATGCCTACCAGAACCGCACCGTGGCGCTTGTCGAGTCCGGTTCCTGGGCGCCCGCAGCTGCCAAGGTTATGACCAAGGAGCTCGAGGGCATGAAGGACATCACCCTGACGCAGAACAAGGTGACTGTGCTGGGCTCGCTCAACGACGCCTCGCGCGCCCAGATCGAGGCCCTCGCCGACGAGCTCTCCAAGTAGCGACACGTTCACTTTTGGCGCTCAACTATCACAACCACCACAAAGGGGGCAGGTACCTTTGTGGTGGTTTTTGTTTAAGCGCCGGCGATGATGAGGGCTGGACGTGCGCTGTCGGTGGCCTTGGCGATTGAGGTGGCGACGGCATGATCGGGGTCACGGTCCATCACGATGGCGTCGACATCGGTCAGCTCGGCAAAACGGTACATGCCACGTCCGTTGACCTTACTGGCGTCCATGAGGGCGACGCTTTGATGGGCCGCGGCGATCATAGCCGTTTTGGTCTCGGCCATCTGGGGAAAGTCGGTCGTAAAGCCGCAGCTGGAGACAAAGGCGCCGGGGCACATGACGGCCAGATCGGCATGGACCATTTGAAGCGCCTGCATAGTGAGCGGTCCGTACAAATAACGATGGCCTTTGCGCAGCGCCCCGCCCAGCATGACGACATCGACCGAGGGCATGCTCTCGTCGATGTAATCGGCAATGGTAATGTCTGCCGTTATGACGGTGATGCCGTCGCGCTGGTCGAGGAGCCGGACGAACTCGAGCGCCGTGGTGCCCGAGTCGACGAGCAGCGTGTCGCCGTCATTGACGAGCTCGATGGCGCTTTGCGCGATGGCCTGCTTGGCAGCGACGTTGACATTGATGCGGCGATCCTGCGTGGAGACGGTCAGGCGTTTGTGGAGCGATACGGCGCCACCATGCGTGCGGCGCAGCTTGCCTGCTTCGGCGAGCGCGTCCAGGTCGGCGCGGGCGGTAACGGAGGACACGCCAAAGGTCTGGGCGATTTCTGCTACCTGCACCGAGGCATTATGCTCAAGCATTTCCATGATGGCGGCACGACGCTCATCGGCGAAGGCTCGGGTTGTTGCGTGGGCCATAGCTGCTCCATTCTCGGCCAAATTTGCAGGAATTGTGTTGACTCTATTTTCGTTCATTTTCTTTTTGAGTAAGAAAATACCTTTCGATTACTTATCTTTTCTATAAAAGAAAGACGCTGAACGCTCAAAATTCAATATCGAACATGTCCGCTCGGTTCAAATTCCTTCCGTTTACTTTTCAAAAACGACTGTATTGACCTGCATGGGCTCAATATCTCGCACATGCAAAGACGCTGAATTTCATACAATGAGCGCAGTAAAACGCAAGGTAAAACGCTTTGCGAACAACTACGCCCGATGTCCAGATGCGGGCGAGGGAGAGGAGCAAACGCTCATGGCACTTGTTACCACCGAAAAGATGCTCAAGGACGCTCAGGCCGGCCACTACGCCGTCGGCGCGTTCAACGTCGAGAACCTCGAGTTTGTTATGGCCGTTCTGGCCGCTGCCGAGGAGACCAAGTCCCCCGTCATCATGCAGACCACCCCGGGCACCATTAAGACCGCTGGTCTGGACTACTTCTACGGCATGGTCAAGGCTGCCGCCGAGCGCGCTTCCGTGCCCGTCGCTCTGCACCTCGATCACGGCGATGGCTATGACCGCTGCATGCAGGCTTTCCGCACTGGCTACACCTCTGTCATGATCGACGGTTCGCACGAGTCTTTCGAGGACAACATCGCCCTGACCAAGTCCGTCGCCGACGCTGGCCGCGCCATGGGCGTGCCCGTCGAGGCTGAGCTCGGTAAGGTTGGCGGCAAGGAGGACGACGGTCCCGCAGTTGAGGGCGAGAGCCCCTACACCGATCCTGCCGAGGCCAAGGAGTTCGTCGAGCGTACCGGATGCACCTCCCTCGCTATTGGTGTTGGCACCAGCCACGGCGTGTACACGAGCGATCCGCACATCGAGCAGTCCGTGGTCAAGGCCATCCGCGACGCCGTCGACGTGCCGCTGGTTCTGCACGGCACCTCCGGTGTGCCCGATGAGCAGGTTGCCGAGGCTGTGAAGAACGGCATCTGCAAGGTCAACTACGCCACCGAGCTGCGTCAGGCCTACACCAAGGGCTTCATGGCCTACATGGCCGAGAACCCCGCCTGCTTCGATCCCAAGAAGCCGGCCAAGGAGGGCATGCGTGAGATCACCGAGCTGGTTAAGATCCGCATGACCAACCTCAACTCTGTGGGCAAAGCAGAGTAACAGCAAGGGTACTCCGACTCGCTACATATCCCGGGGAGGGACGAGGGCTTAGTTCCCCAATCGTCCTCGGGCATGCAAAAAGCCTCGCTGCGCACTTCGTGCGGCGAGGCTTTTTGCCCCCTGCGGAAAGATTGGGGAACTAAGCCCTCGTCCCTCCCAGGTTGACCTGCTCGAGGTCGTCGCCCTTGTGGCGTTGGGGCGGAAAGGATGGGGCGTTAGGGCTACTTTGTTGATGAGGGGTTAGTATGCCCGGGCTTGGTTGGGGAAGGTTTTGTCTAGGGATGCTTGGAGCTTTTCGAACGATGCTTGCAAGTTGTGGCTCTGGTCGGTTGAGCGTTTGGATTTTGTGGTGGGGGAGTCGAGGAGGCCGTTTCTCTGTGTCGGGGGGAAGGAGAAAAGGTCTGCATGTTTTAGGGATGGCTGCTGTGCTGCGTCATTGGAAGAATGCATGCTTATGCGGCCTCCTCGATGTCCACCAAAAGGTTGCACACGGGGCGTGCTGCTAGGTCCCGTGCGTTGGCAGTATTATGCCGCGGCTGTTGCAAAGAAGCGCTAAAGAAAGGCTTAACCTGGTTTGGTTTTACGATGAAACTGCAGGTCAGAAGTATCGAGTAACACTCTTGAAAGGTTTTGAGCTTAAGGGCTTTCTAAGGTTTGTGGCGCGGATGTGGCTCGCCTGTGTGGGGCGTGTGGATGGCTCGTTCCTAGCGCTGCGGCTCTGCGGCGCGCACCTGCTCGATGACCTTTTCCATGGTGGCGTCGATGCAGTCTTTTTTGAGCTCGCATTCCCAGATGGTTATGGGTGTCCAGCCCATTTGAGTGAGTGCTGCCACGGCAGCGCGGTCGCGCTCGACGTTGCGGCGGAACTTTGCTTCCCAAAATTCAACATTGCGCTTGGGCTGGCTCGGATTGCACTTAGGGCAGCGATGCCAAAAGCAGCCGTTGACGAAGATGGCGATCTTGCGCCCGGGAAAGGCGATGTCGGGCTTGCCGGGCACCTTCCATTCCAGACGGTACCCCGTAAGGCCTGCGGCGCGCAGGCGCTGTCGTACGAGCAGCTCGGGCTTGGTGTTGGCGCGTTTGTTGCCCTTCATGGACTTTTTGATGGCGGCGCGACGGCGGACCAGCTCGCGCTCGTCAGCGGAGAGGTCCGAGGTATCGATGCCGTCGAGCAGGCCGGGCTTGGGACGCTTCTTGCTGCGGCGCTTAGGTGCGCGCTTGGGTTTGGTGGCGGACTCGTCGGCCGTGGCGGCGTCGGCATCTTTGGCAGTGCCGTTGGCCTCAAGCCGATCTTCCCTCAACTCAATCAGAGCATCGATAAGCCCTTTGTCGGCGGGCATCCACTCAACCGTGGCAAGCGAGGTGCGCGGAATCCAGCGGATATCGAGCTGGCGGTCGTGCTTCTGGGGCTCATCAGATTCATCGGCGAGCGAGCAGTAGTAGCACTCCATCGAGAGATGAAAATCGGGGTAGTCATACTCAACGGTGTAAAAATCGCGCAGGTTGGTGACTTTTACCTGCAGCTCTTCCATGAGCTCGCGGTGTACGGCATCCTCGGGCGACTCGCCGCGCATGAGCTTGCCGCCGGGAAACTCCCAAAGTCCCTGCATGTCGCCGTAGCCGCGCTGCACGGCAAGCAGCTCGTCAGATCCTTCCTTGCGAATGATCCCAGCGGCAACATGAACAGTCTTCAACAGGAGTCCTCTCTCAGCATCAACACGTGGCAGGGTAGCTACCCGTACCTTACACAACGGTAAGGCAAGCGTAAGCCATATCGATGGTAGCTGACTCGTCTTCTTGCGACTATAGATGCCGTAGACTAATTGCAAGAAAGGACTCGGTATGCAAACCACGCACATGGCGACCCCGGTACTGGAGGCCGCGCATCTCGAAAAGGTATACGGAGCGCTGGGCAACGTGACGCGCGCGCTCAACGACGTCAGCTTTACCGTCAACCGCGGCGAATTTGTTGGCATCATGGGCGCTTCGGGCTCGGGCAAGTCGACCCTGCTCAATTGCGTCTCGACCATCGATAGCGCCACAAGCGGCACGATCCGCATCAACGGCCAGGATGTGACGCGCATGAAGCAGGCCAAGCTTTCGCAGTTCCGCCGCGAGGAGCTCGGCTTTATCTTCCAGGACTCCAACCTGCTCGATACGCTCACGGCACGCGAGAACATCGCCCTGCCGCTCACCATCGCCCGCACAAACTCGGCAGAGATTTCGACCCGCGTGCAGGATGTGGCAGCGCGCCTGTCCATCAGTCAGGTGCTCGACAAGTATCCCTACCAAATGTCCGGCGGCCAGCAGCAGCGCGTCGCCGCGGCTCGCGCGCTCGTCACTGACCCAACCATGATCATGGCCGACGAGCCCACCGGCGCCCTCGATTCCAAGAGCGCTCGCCTGCTGCTCGAGAGCCTGGAGGCCCTCAATCGCCGCCTGCGCGCCACCGTGCTCATGGTCACGCATGACAGCTTTGCTGCCAGCTATACGAGCCGCGTGCTGTTTATCCGCGACGGCAAGATTTTCACCGAGCTGCGCCGCGGCGACACCGACCGCCGAGAGTTCTTCGACCGCATTATGGAGGTCGTTGCCATGATGGGCGGTGAGGGCTCCGATGCTCTGTAAACTCGCTTGGGGTAACGTCCGCCGCGCCGGCCGCGACTACCTCGTCTACCTTTTGACGCTCACCCTGGGCGTCACGGTCTTCTATGCCTTTAACACCATCTCGATGCAGGTCGACATCGCCGGCATCGATGAAAAGGGCTTGGCGCAGGTTATGGGCAGCATGCTCGGCAACCTGACGTACTTTTTGGCCGGTGTCATGGCCTTTTTAATGGTGTATGCCAATAACTTCATCATGAAACGCCGCAAGAAGGAGTTTGGCCTGTACCAGGTGCTCGGCATGGGGCGCGGGCGCGTCGCCTCGATCATGGCGCTCGAGACGGTGATTGTCTCGGTCGGCGCCTTTGTCGCCGGCATTGTGCTGGGTGTGGGACTCTCCCAGCTCATGACATTCTTTACGGCCTCGCTCTTTAAGACACAGATCGCCAATTTCCACTTCTTTTTCTCGGTGCATGCGTTCAACCTGACCCTTGTCTGCATGCTCGTGATGTTTGTGCTCACGCTACTGCTGAACCTTCGCGCCGTGCGTCGTACCAAACTTATCGAGCTTATGGGTGCCGAGCGTCGCAACGAGAGCATCAAGACACGCAACCCCTGGATTGCGATTGCCATCTTTGCCGTGGGCGTGGCGCTTGTGGGCGTGGCCTATTACCGTCTGCTACGTGATGGGTTCCCGCTAACCGCGACGGACAGCAAGCTGCAAGAGGCCATGAACCAGTTTGGTATTACGACCGCTATGGTTACCGTGGGCACCTTTGCCCTGTTCTGGGGACTCTCGGGCATGCTCATCAAGCTGCTGCAGAGCCTGCGCGGCGTGTATTGGCGCGGCCTCAACATGTTTACCGTGCGCCAGCTTGCGGCCAAGGTCAACACGGTGTGCTTTTCGATGGGCGTCATCGCGATGCTCCTGTTTTTGGCCATCACCTCGGTGACGTGCGGTATGTCGATTGCCAACGTGATGAACGAAAACCTGGAGCGCTATAATCCGGCCGACATGTCTCAGACGTATGTCTATTACACGCCCGAAACGCTCGACTACTACAAGGAGTATGTCAATCCGTCTGAGGCCGATCGCATGGTGCTGGCCGATGCAACGGTCGATTTGTACGCTGCATGGCATGGCGATCGTATCGATCCCGATAACGTTGCAGACGGTATTAAGGGCAAGTCGGCGGACAACAACGACGAGACCGGCAAGAAGGTCAATATCGCCGATGTTGCCGGTGAGCACGTGCAGATCGATTTGTATCTGAGTTACCCGCTCGGCGGCTCGGATCCTTCGGTGACTCCAAGTGAAATGTGCAAGACCATGGGCGAAAAGCTTCCCAAGGCATTCGGGGGTAGCAATGCCGATGCGATGGGTCTGTTTGTGACGCCGGCGAGCCAGTACAACAAGCTGCGCCAGATGATGGGCGAGGAGCCGGTGAGCATTGGCCGCGACCAGTATCTGCTCACGTGTGATATGGGCGGCGAGCTGGTCGACCTGTACACCAAATACATGGCCGGCGGCCATACCCTCATCTTGGGCGGGCATGAGCTCAAGCCCGCAACCGATAAGTCGGACGAAGATACGGCGGCCATCGCTAACTCGGCGATGGGCAGTAATCCCGGCACCGTCGTCGTTGCCGACGAGCTGTTGTCCCAACTTAATCTGCAGCCGTATTCCAGTAGCCTGCTCGTTAACTACAAACAGGGGATGGATACGACCGAGGCAGACGAGAGCATTAAATACACTGTGCTCGACAATCTGCTCGTTGACGGCAAGGAGCCGGGGTCGTGGGGAACCTTCA
>URDE01000083.1:0-8010 GCA_900546525.1 uncultured Collinsella sp. | reverse complement strand
GCCCAGGCGCAGCTTGGATTCATGCGAAAGCTTCATCATTCGTCACCTTCTTTGGCACATGGCTCAGCGGTGGCCGCGGTAGCCACGTCAGCATCAGGTTCCGCAGAAGTATCCTTCCCCTGGGCCCTGACCGCCACCGGCGCCGGACCAACCTGAATAACCCCGCGTGCCCAATCACCATCGAGCGCACGCGCCACCCAGTGATAGATGGGGATCGTAAAGAAGATCAGCGCGGCAAAGGGACCGGCACCAAACAGGAACATCAGCAAAAAGAACAGCAGCCAACACACGGCCCAATACGGGAACGACTGGAACGGGCCCTTCACCGGAGTCGAGCCAACTGCGCCGCCACTCGTCGCCTGAGCCGTCGCCGCATTGGCAGCCTGCGCACTCCAGCTTGCCGCTTGCGCCGCCTTGGCCGCAGCATCACTCGCCTGCGTTGCCGCCTCGGTAGCGCGCGCCGCCGCCTCATGGGTGCGAGCACGCTCTGCCGCCTCGGCCTCGCGCTGGCGGGCGCGGTCCTCGTTCTCAAACTCGATATCGTCCTCGATCTCGTCGCTCGGATTGAGCAGCTCGTCCAGGCTCACGCCATAAAGTTTGGCGAGCGAGATCAGGTTCTCGGTATCGGGCGAGCTCTCCGCGCGCTCCCATTTACTGACCGCCTGGCGCGACAGCCCCAGCTTTCGCGCCAGCCCTTCTTGGCTAAAACCCTTGCTGCGACGAAGGTCGGCGAGCCGCTGCGCAGTTTCTACATTCATGGTTCCTCCTATGTGATGCCAGCCGTGCCGCCGGACCGTTTTTGTTCTTAAGGCGCCTTGCACAGTTAAAAATCTATCCGCCACCGCCAAAAGCATGCCACCTATTCTAGTGAGATTTTTGACAACCGGCGGTTGCGGGCACATATGAGCTGCGGAAATGTGTCCAAACAAAGCAATGACCCACGGCTCGGTTGTCCCCGTTGCGGCGTTAACGGTAGTATGGTCGTACTGTTTATTCCGCACCGCCAACGGAGGGAGTTCCGCGCCGTGAACCGCGATTTCGCCTCATCGCTCATCCAGCTCAACAACACGTTCTATCGCGAACACTCCGCCTCCTTTTCCGATACGCGGCAGGCCCCGTGGCCCGGCTGGGTGCACACCATGGACATCGCGCTCGGGCAGCTCGACGTCGCCACGATCGAGCATCCCGTCCGCGTCTTCGATCTTGCCTGCGGCAATATGCGATTCGAGAACTTTGCTGCCGGCGGCGCACTTGCCGCCAAGGGCGTCGACGGCGCAAACCCCTCAGCAGATGCCAGCTGCCCGTTTGAGTTCTATGGCGTCGACTCGTGCCAGGATTTGGCTATCGATGCGCGCGGTCACGCCCTGCGCATTCCCAACCTGCACTTCCAGGAACTCGACGTGCTCGATGCCCTCATGAAGCTTAACCCCGCCGAGACGCCCGATGTGCTTTTCGACGCACCGCTCGCCGACATCTCGGTCTGCTTTGGTTTTATGCACCACGTGCCGTCGTGCGAGTACCGCGTACGCGTGCTCGACGCCCTGGTGCGCCAGACGCGCCAGGGCGGCATCATCGCCATCAGCTTTTGGGAGTTTATGAATGACGAGCGCATGGCGCGCAAGGCCGTTCGCGCCGAGGCCCGCGCCGAGCTCACCCCGCCGTTTGAGGGTTACGATTCCGCGCAGTTTGAAGCCGGCGACCACCTCATCGGCTGGCAAAACGACCGCCACGCCTACCGCTATTGCCACCACTTTGACGATCAGCAGATCACCGACCTGGTGCGCGGCGTCCGTACGTTCTACAAGAGCGGCGAGGTCCCCGTGCGTGAGCTTGAGCGCTTCCATGCCGACGGTCGTAGCGGCGAGCTCAACCGCTATGTGATTCTCAAGCGCCTGTAGGCATCGACGACTCGCCGCCGAGCCGCACCGCATCTTTCGGGCAAACTATGCCCGCCCTTTTTCAATCCATTGACGGAACGTGCAGCTATGCGTTCCATACTTATGACCAAGGAGCCTCATGGGAGCCGTCCACGTTCGCACGCCTAAGAACTTTGTGCTCGAGGAGCGCCTGGAGCGCTACGCCGATGCGATTGAGACGAACCCCGAGGCCTATGCCGGAGATTGGCGCAAGGCCTGTGCGCCAGCTGGCAGCAAGCCCTTCGAACACCTTCACCTTGATCTTGGCTGTGGCAAGGGAACGTACCTTGTAGAGCGCGCGGCCCACGAGCCAAACACCCTCTTTATCGGCATGGACCAGGAGCCCATCTGCATCGCCTATGCCGCACAGAAAATCTGCGAGCAGGAGCTATCCAACGCGCTCGTCCTGCCCCGAGGCGCCGCATCGCTGCCGCAGTTATTTGCCGCCGGCGAGCTCGACGCCATCACCATCAACTTTCCCACGCCGCAGCCCAAGGCAAAGTACGCCAAAAAACGACTCGTCCATGTCGACCATTTGATGCTCTACCGCCCGCTCCTTGCAGCCGGCGCTACCGTCACGCTGCGAACCGACAGCAAGCCACTGCGCGACTACGCCCTGGGGCAGTTTGCCGCGGCAGGCTACGACACACTTTGGGTAAGCGACGACGTTCGCCGCGACCATCCCGAGCATCCCGAGACCGAATACGAGCGCCGCACGCGCGAGATGGGCGCCGCCGTCTATGGCATTTGCGCCACTCCCGACACGCTGCCCAGCGATGAACAGCTCCAAGCGGGCCGCGTGCAGGAGCAAAGTCTTGCCTGCTACCTGCCCGATAACCTCGATGAACTCACCTATGTGCCTTTAGGCATGGAAGAGGCCGTCGAGAACTTTAGAAACCGTGCCCGCAAAGGCAAGAAGCGCCTGCCGCAAGAGTCCTAGGGGCTTCTTATGGTCGTGGCGTCGGCAAACAAGCGCGAATAGGCGCCAACGAACGACCCTCAAGCCTAAGTGAGTAGACTTTTTTGCAATAGCCAAGCACAACCCGCATAACGAAAACTAAAACCGCAGGTAAATCCCTTACGCAAAAGTCATGTGCTCGCGATATTGCAAAAAGTCTACTCACTTAGCCGGCAACTGCACCAAACGGCTGGGCAGAACGCCCATTTCCTGCATTTTCTCGCGCGCTGGCACCCCGCGTCGCCGCTACGCCATAATGGATGGCGGACAATCGCGAGAGAAAGCAAACACATGGCACAGACCACGACAGATACCGCCGCCAGCACCGTCTCCGGCGCCGGCGCCGCCAGCTCATTCTCGGGCGGCACGGGAACCGAAGCCGAGTTCGGCTCGCTCGGCGCGCTCTCCCCCACCTGGTGGGAGCCCGAGGACGGCAGCGAACCCGAACCATGGCTCACACCTGATCAGGCATTCGAGCGCTTCTTTGAATGGACGAGCGACCGCGGCATTGAGCTGTGGGAGCACCAAGAAGAGGCCCTCATGGACCTGGCTGCCGGCGATCACGTCATTTTGGGCACACCGACCGGATCGGGCAAGTCGCTTGTCGCGCTGGGCATGCTCTTTATGGGCATGGCGCAGGGCAAGCGCTGCTACTACACGGCTCCCATCAAGGCCTTGGTCAGCGAAAAGTTCTTCGATTTGGTACAGGTGCTCGGCCGCGATAACGTCGGTATGATCACCGGCGACACGCATATCAACACCAAGGCGCCCGTCATCTGCTGCACGGCAGAGATCCTTGCCAACGACGCACTGCGCGAGGGCGGAGATGCCGACGTGGGCTGCGTGGCCATGGACGAGTTCCACTACTTTGCCGACCCCGACCGCGGTTGGGCCTGGCAGGTGCCGCTGCTCACCCTGCCCCACACGCAATTCATGCTCATGAGCGCCACGCTCGGCGATGTCACCGCGATCGCCGCCTCACTCGAGGAACACACCGGCGCCACCTGCGACTTGGTCATCGATGCCCCACGCCCCGTACCGCTGAGCTACGACTACGTGACGACCTCGCTCGAGGGCACGGTCGAGCTCGCGATGCGTCGCGGCGAGGCCCCACTCTACATCGTGCACTTTAGCCAGGATGCCGCCCTTGCGACGGCGCAATCCCTCGCCAACTTTGGCATTGCCAGCAAGGAGCAGCGCGAGGCTATTAAGGAAGCCGCCAAAGGCACGAGCTTCTCCACGGCTTTTGGCAAGATTCTCAAGCGCCTGCTCGGCTGCGGCGTCGGCGTGCACCATGCTGGCATGTTGCCGCGCTATCGTCTGCTGGTCGAGCGCTTGGCGCAGCAGGGTCTGCTGCCCGTCATCTGCGGCACCGATACGCTCGGCGTCGGCATCAACGTACCCATCCACACCGTGGTGCTCACCGCGCTCACCAAGTTCGATGGCTACAAGATGCGTCGTCTGCGCGCCCGCGAGTTCCATCAGATTGCCGGTCGCGCCGGCCGCTCAGGCTTTGACACCGAGGGCATGGTCATCGCCGAGGCCCCGGAGCACGAGATCGAGAACGCCAAGCTCATGGCCAAGGCGGGCGACGATCCCAAGAAGCTCCGCAAGATTAAAAAGAAGAAGGCCCCCGAGGGCTTTGTCACCTGGAACAAGCAGACCTTTGAGCGCCTGATCGAGACGCAGCCCGAAACGCTCAAGCCGCGCCTGCGCATCACGCACTCCATGGTGATTAGCGTGGTCGAGCAGGGCGGCGACGCCCGTGCCCGCGTACACGACCTCATCGAGACAAGCCTGCAGACCCCCGAGGAAAAGGCAAAGCTCGAGGTTCGTGCCGACGAAATCTTCGCCACGCTCATCGATTCCGGCGTCGTCGTTCGCACCGAGGTGCCGCCCGCACCCGACGCCCCGACTGACGCCGCACCAGACATCGACTATGCACTGACGGTCGATCTGCCCGAGGACTTTGCGCTCGATCAGCCGCTCTCGCCGTTTTTGCTTGCCGCGCTGGAGCTGCTCGACCCCGAGAGTGAGACCTATACCATGGACCTCATCTCGATGGTCGAGGCTACGCTCGAGGACCCCAAGCAGGTATTGCGCGCACAGGAGCGCGCCGCGCGCGACCGCGCGATGGCCGAAATGAAGGCCGACGGCGTCGAATATGAGGAACGCCTGGAGCGCATCCAGGAGGTCACCTACGAAAAGCCGCTCGAGGACTTGCTCGATGCCGCCTTTGACAAGTACTGCCAGGAAGTGCCCTGGGCCAACGACTACCAGCTCTCTCCCAAGAGCGTCCTGCGCGATATGCTGGAAAGCGCGAGCGACTTTAAGGGTTACATTCAAAAGCTCGGCATCGCCCGCTCCGAGGGCATTTTGCTGCGCTACCTGGCAGAGGCCTACCGTTCACTCGACCGCACCGTACCCATCGAGAAACGCGACGAGCGCCTGCGCGACATTATCTCGTGGCTGGGCTTTGTGGTGCGCTCGGTGGACTCGAGCCTGGTGGACGAGTGGGAGAACGCCGGCAACCCGGCAGCCCTCGACGCCGCGCCGCCACAGGGCATCGACGAGGTCGTAGCGGACCGCCGCGGCTGCACGCTGTTGGTTCGCAACGCGCTCTTCCGCCGCGTGACCTTTGCCGCTCGCGAGCACGTTCGCGACCTAGGCGAGCTCGATGACGACTGGGGCATGAGCGAGATCCGCTGGCAAAAGGCGCTCGATGCCTACCACGAGCAGCACGAGGAAATCCTCACCGACGGAGATGCCCGCAGTGCCGCGATGTTTTCCATCGATGAGTCCGATGAGAAGACCGCGCACGTATGGCACGTGCACCAGATCTTTGCCGACGAGGACGGCGACCACGATTTTGGCATCATGGGCGATGTCGATCTGGACGCCACGCAAGACGGCGGCGAGGTCATCTTCAAAAACTACCGCGTCGGCTTTATCGAGGACCTGCTCGATAACTAGCCGAACATACTGGAACGAAACGGGGCCGTTGGCAATATTGCCAGCGGCCCCGCTTTTGCACTATACGCTATGCCTTACTCGGCATCCTCGACCTCATACGAATCCGCCTCGGCGGGCTCATCGTTTGTCTCTGGCGCAGCCCCGCGTGCCTCGTCAAACGCCGCCTTCATGGTCTTGTTGCCCCAGGTGAGCTTGCGAATAGTAAGATCGTCGGCCTTCTTGTTGGCTAGGCGCAGATTGTTCTCGGAGGACAGCAACGCCTCCTTGGTTTTCTGCAGATGGCTAATCGTCTTGTCAATCTCATCGATTGCCGTTTGGAACTTGCGGCTCGCGATCTCGTAGTTGCGGCCGAAATCGTTCTTGAACTTTTCCATCTTGGCTTCGAAGTTCGTGACGTCGATGTTCTGCTGCTTGTACTCCGCCAGCTCCTGCTTATAGCGCAGCGAACCCATGGCGGCGTTGCGCAGAAGCGTGATCATGGGAATGAAAAACTGCGGACGGATCACGTACATCTTCTCGTAGCGATAGCTCACGTCCACGATGCCGGCATTGTAAAGCTCGCTCTCGGGCTCGAGCAGCGTGCAGAGCACTGCATACTCACAGCCTTTCTGGCGACGATCGTGGTCGAGCTTCTTAAAGAAGTCCTCGTTTTTATGCTTGGTCGCGGTCTCGTCGTTCTCGTTTTTCATCTCGAACATAATCGAAATGACCTCGTTGCCGCTCGCATCGCACTCGCGGAAGATAAAGTCGCCCTTGGTACCCTCGGACGCATCGTTGTCTTTCTCGAAGTACGCGTTGGGAAACGCCGTCATGCGTAGGCGGTTAAACTCGGTCTCGCAGTGCTGCTCGAGCGACTCGCCCACCATCTTGGTGGACAGGCGCACCTTCATGTCCTTAAGGCGCTCAATCTCTTCATCCTTGTAGCGAATCAGGTCATCACTCGCGCGCTTGGCCTGCGCAAGCTCGAGCTCGTGTGCCGCCTTGGCCTGTTCCTCGCGAGAATCGCGCACCGCCAGCTCGCTCGTCAGCTTGGCACGTGCCTCATCGCGCTCTCGCTCCGCCGCGGCGACCGCCTCCGACAGGTTCATTTTTGCCATCAGTTCCTGCTCGCGCAACTGGGCACGCAGACCCTCGGCCTCTTGCTCAGATTGTGCCTTTGCGGCGGAAAACTTCTCCTGTACCGTCGCGCGGTAGTCAGCAAGCGCGCGCTCAGCTTCACCGCGAGCAGCATCGAGCTCGCGCTGCGACTCTGCCGCGGCAGCGGCAAGCGCCATCTCCTGGGCCTTGTCCGCCGCGGCAAGCCTGGCCTGCAGCTCGGCAATCTGAGCATCACGTGCAGCCAAATCGTTTTGAGCAGCATTGCGCGCCACCGACTCGACGAGCTTGGCTTCGTCATCTTTGCGCTCCAGCTGCGCACGCAAATTGTCGATTTCTCGCTGAAGCTCGGCGTTTTCCTTTTGAGCGTCGGCACGGGCCTCAACCGCCGCGCGCTGACTTGCGCTCTCGCGCTCTGTGGCAGCGCCCTCGAGCTTGGCGCGCAGCTCGGCAAGCTCAGCGTCGCGCTTGGCAACCTCTTGTGCCAGCTTCTGCTCCGCAGTGTTCTTCTGCTCGGCAAGCTGAGCGTTGCGCTGAGACTCTGCCTTTTGCAAGGCAGCCGTCGAACGCGAGCGCTCAAGCTCCAGCGCCTGCTCGCCCTCGCGCTGGACTGCCCTCACACGCTCATCCAGATCGCGCGAAAACTCGGCATCGCGTACTTGCTTGACGATATCCGCATAGCCAGACGCATCGACCTTAAAGACTTCGCCACAATGCGGACACTTGATCTCATTCATAGCAGCTCCTCGATGGACGCAAATTTCAACCGCTTACACTCTACCGCGCCGCACGGACAAAAAAGGCGCCGCCACCATAATGGCAACGGCGCCAGAACCACCGCAGAGTTACCAGCTCCCTTTGTGGTGGTTCGAGAATTACAGTCCAAAGAAACCAAGGATTTGATCTCGGCTTACGGGCTTGTACTCGTTGGCGTCGAGGCCGACATCGTAGCGAAAGACAGGGCGCTCGCGATCGCGGTTGCGCACGTTGGTGCGGTCTCCTCTGCTGTGGATATGCCCGTGTAGCATGATGGCGCCACGCGCCTTACCATTCCAGCTGAGCATGGGG
>URDE01000082.1:0-8051 GCA_900546525.1 uncultured Collinsella sp. | reverse complement strand
GCAAGCCTCCTCTAGTTAACCACCACTTACTTTACCCCATTCTCCACCTACCAAAAAGGGACAGGTTTATTTTGGTCGGTTTTATCTGCGGAAACGCCACATCTCTCCCACCAAAAAGCCCGAGTGTCGCTGGGACACCCGGGCTCATGAAAAGGGGCTAATCCTTATTCGGAATTAAGCGGAAACTGCGGCGGAAGCTGTGTTGGTCTCGTCCTCGTCGGTCCATGCGTGTTTGGGCATGGGACGGAAGATCTGGAAGAGCATCGCAACCAGCAGCACGATGGCCACAACCGTCCAGATACCAAACTGTCCAAGAACAAGCAGGTTATAGAACTGGTTAATGAACAGGCCGATAACCCAAGCGAAGGCGCACTCGTAACCGATGGCAATCGCAGTCCATTTGCCCGAGTCCATCTGGTTGCGGATAGTGCCCATGGCGGCAAAGCACGGGGCGCACAGCAGGTTGAAGGCACCGAAGGCCACGCAAGCGCCCATGGTGGGGAACATTCCGGCAAACGCGGACCACAGGCTCGGGTCGGTCTCGGCGGCGTCGGCCACGGACAGCAGCGAACCGGCGGTGGCGACGACGTTCTCCTTAGCAACAAGGCCGGAGACAGTCAGTGCAGTAGCCTGCCAGGTGCTAAAGCCGAGCGGGGCGAAGATCCAGGCGACCAGGTTGCCGAGCATGGCAAGCACGGAGTAGTCCATGAACTCCTCGGGGATGCCCTCCATGGCAGGCAGGAAGCCAAAGGCGCCGTTGTAGCTACCAAAGTTGGACAGGAACCAAACCACGACAGTGGACGCGAAGATGACCGTGCCGGCCTTCTTGATAAAGGCCCAGCAGCGCTCCCACACGTGCAGCGCCCAAGAGCGGATCGCCGGGAAGTGGTAGGCAGGAAGCTCCATAACGAACGGCGTCGGGCGACCGGCGAAGAGCTTGGTCTTCTTGAGCATGAGGCCCGAGGCGACGACGGCAAAGACGCCCAGGAAGTAGAAGAGCGGACTGATCCAAGCGGCGGTGGTGGAAGAATCGCCGATGATGGAACCCATGAGCAGGGCGATGATCGGCAGCTTGGCGCCACAGGGAATAAACGTGGTGGTCATGACCGTCATGCGGCGGTCCTTCTCGTTCTCGATGGTCTTGGTGGCCATGACGCCGGGGACGCCGCAGCCCGAGGACACGAGCATGGGGATAAAGGACTTACCGGACAGGCCAAAGCGGCGGAACACGCGGTCCATGATGAAGGCGACGCGGGCCATATAGCCGCAGTCCTCCAGGAAGGACAGCATGACGAACAGCAGGAACATCTGCGGGACGAAGCCGAAGATGGCGCCCAGGCCGCCGACGATACCGTCACAGACGAGCGAATCGACCAGGCCGCCGTCCTCGGTGCCACCCGCCACAAGGGCGTCGTGCACCACGGTGGTAATACCCGGAACATAGGGGCCGTACTGTGCCGGGTCGACCGAGTCGGCATTGTCGCCCGCAGCCTCGACAGCTGCGTCGTAGGCGTCGCGACCCTGGCCGAGCACATACCAGCCGTCGGTGCCGAAGAGCTGGTCGTTGGTGAAGTCGGTCACCGTGCCGCCCAAGGTAGAAACGGCGATGTAGTACACGCAGAACATGATGACCACAAAGATCGGCAGGCCCAGGATACGATTGGTAACCACGCGGTCGATCTTCTCGGAGGTGCTCATCTTTGCCGGAGCCTTGGTGAGACACTCGTCAATGATGTGGGCAATCACGCTGTAACGCTCACCGGTGATGATGGACTCGGCATCGTCGTCGCAGTCCTGCTCGCACTGGGCGACCAGCTCCTCCACGCGAG
Organism: uncultured Collinsella sp.; assembly: GCA_900546525.1. GTDB lineage: Bacteria > Actinomycetota > Coriobacteriia > Coriobacteriales > Coriobacteriaceae > Collinsella. The sequence goes on along the minus strand of URDE01000082.1, from coordinate 6,222 downwards.
CAGCCTTCTCCTTAGTGAGGTTGATGAGCTTGCAGGCGTCCGCGTCGCGCTCAAACAGTTTGACCGCGTAGTAGCGGCGCTTGTTGGCAGGAACGCTCGCAGGCAGGTTATTCTCGATGTGGTCCAGAACGTCCTCGATGGAGGAATCGAACTTATGCTCCGGCACCTGGCCCTTAGAAGCAGCGGACTTCTTGACCTGCTCGAAGAGCTCCGTGATGCCCTTGTTCTTGAGGGCCGAGATCATCATGACCGGGCAACCGAGCTTCTTGGAGAGCTTGTCCGTATCGATCTTATCGCCGTTCTTCTCGACCAAGTCGGCCATGTTGAGGGCGACGACCACGGGCAGACCGGTCTCGATGACCTGAAGCGCCAGGTACAGGTTGCGCTCGAGGTTGGTAGCGTCGACCACCTGGACGACCACATCGGGCTCGCCGCTCATGAGGTAATCGCGCGAGCATTGCTCCTCGGGGCTGTAGGGGGAAAGCGAGTAGATGCCAGGGAGGTCCGTGATGGTAACGTTCTTGTCGCTTAGGAGCTTGGCTTCCTTTTTCTCAACCGTGACGCCGGGCCAGTTGCCAACGTAGCCGTTGGCGCCGGTGATCAGGTTGAAAAGCGTGGTCTTGCCGCAGTTGGGGTTACCCGCCAGCGCGACATGGATCTGAGAATCCGCCATTCAATCCTTCTTCCTTGTGTGCCTGCGCTGCTTTCTCCGCGCAGGCTGGATAATGTGCTTCAAATTGCAGCATTAAGTTAGAAATACCTAACTTTATCTGCAGAAATATGCGCCACGAGTCCTTACTGAACCTCGACGACGACGGCCTCCTCCTTGCGGATGGAAAGCTCGTAGCCGCGCACGTTGATCTCGACCGGATCACCGAGCGGCGCGACCTTCACGACCTTGAACGAAGTGCCCTTGATGAGCCCCAGGTCCATAAGGTGGCGGCGAAGCGCACCCTCACCGTGAAGCTTGACGATGGTAGAGCTCTCGCCCACCTTAACGTCACCCAACGTCTTCATCCTCTTGTCCCCCTTTCGGTTTTTATGAAATGCTGCAGACTAACCGACGGTCATGATGTGCATGGCAACCTTGGAATCGATACCAAAGCGTGCGCCCAGCACGGTGACGATAATATTGGCGCCACTCGAGCTCACCACGTGGATTTCGTTGCCCTCGACAAAGCCGAGGTCCTTGAGGTGGTGTTTCATGTCCTCATTGCCCTTTACACGGGACACGCGCACGGTTTCGCCCGCTTTTACCATCGAAAGCGGCATGGCCGGCATCTGCGGTCCGCAAGACATGAGTGGCTCCTAACGTCAGTTCGTCCTTAACATCGACACGGTAAAAGTTAACCACGCCTATGTTCGCTATAGTAAACTAACACGTGGTTAACTTTTTGGAAAGGGTCCGCATTCAGATTTCGAAAAAGTTTCCTATACGAAACAAATGCGCCGCAAAGACTGTCTCTTTGCGGCGCCTTGCCATACCAATTGATGCAACAGAGGGGACTGCCCCTTTGTCACATTGTTGAGGTTAGAGCGAGAGGTTTCTGATCGACGTAACGCAGGAGGCCTCATCTACGCCCGAAACGCGAAAGATGATGTCCTCGCCGCACTCGCCGTAGAGAGCCATGAGTCCCATGACATCGCGGCCATCCGTGTGGCGATCGCCGATGCTGACTGACACGTCGCTACGATGCTTGGCAATGATGTCATAGAGCAGCGCAACCGGGCGGGCATGTAGTCCCAACGGATCTTTAATCGTCTTTGTAAACTCGACCATGTCCCCTCCCGCGGCATCGCACATTCGGCCGGCAAAACCCAGCCACGTGGTAGTTATTGTACGTTACCGGCGCACCCCCGTCTCATAAAAAACGAGGGAAGGCACACGTCCTTCCCTCGTTGCAAGCAATATGTAGCCGCTTGCCTACATCAGGCGCAGGCTAACGTCCTTGAGCTGGGCGCCGGAAACGGCACTCGGAGCACCCGACATGAGGTCGGAGCCGCTGGCCGTCTTGGGGAACGCCATGACGTCGCGGATGGAGTCGGAACCGGTGAGCAGCATGCACACGCGGTCCAGGCCCAGAGCGAAACCGCCCATCGGGGGCGCACCAAACTTGAGGGCCTCCATGAGGAAGCCAAACTGAGACTCGGCGCGCTCCTCGGTAAAGCCCAGGAGCTTGAGCATGGACATCTGCATCTCGGCGTTGTGGATACGCATACCGCCGCCGCCGGCCTCAAAGCCGTCCATGACAAAGTCGTAGGTGCAAGAACCGGCTGCCAACGGGTCGGCCTCGATCTTGGCGATGTCGGTCTCGGTCGGCAGGGTGAAGGGCTGGTGCTCGGCTGCATAGGCCTTGCGATCCTCGTCCCAGTGGAACAGCGGGAAGTTGACGACCCACAGGAAGTCGTGACCCTCGCGCTTGATCTCGAGCGCGTTGGCCATGTGGGAACGCATGCCGCCCAGGATCTCGTCAGAGAGCAGACGCGGGCCGGCGGCGAACATCACAAGGTCGCCGGGCTCGACGTCCATGCGCTCGCGCAGAGCCGCCATCTCCTCGTCCGAGAAGAACTTGACGATGGGGCTGTTGATGGAGCCGTCCTCGCGGAAGGCAATCCAGGCCAAGCCCTTGGCGCCAAACGTGGAGGCCACGCCGGCAAGCTTATCGATCTTGGCACGTGCCCAGGCACCAGCGCCCTTGGCGTTGATGGCCTTGACGACAGAGCCCTCCTCGTTTGCGGCAGTCGCAAAGACCTTGAACTTGGAGTTGGCAAAGATGTCGGTCAGGTCGACCAGGTGCATGCCATAGCGGGTATCGGGCTTGTCGGAGCCATAGGTGTCCATGGCATCCCAGTAGTCCATGCGACGCAGCGGCGTGGGCATCTCGACACCCATGCGGCCGAAGGCGTCGGCCAGGACCTCCTCGAGCGCGCTCATGACGTCGTTCTGGTCCACGAAGGACATCTCGATATCGACCTGGGTGAACTCGGGCTGACGGTCGGCACGCAGGTCCTCGTCGCGGAAGCACTTGGCAACCTGGTAGTAGCGCTCGACGCCACCGACCATGAGCAGCTGCTTCAGGAGCTGCGGGGACTGCGGCAGGGCGTAGAAGTTACCCGGCTGAATACGGCTGGGAACGATGAAGTCGCGGGCGCCCTCGGGCGTGGACTTAAACAGGGAGGGCGTCTCGACTTCCATGAACTCACGGTTGTGCAGCGCCTCGCGAATGGCAAAGGTGAAGTCGGAGCGCAGCCTGAGGTTGGCCATCATCTCGGGACGGCGGAGGTCCAGATAGCGATAGCGCAGGCGAGTGTCCTCGCTGGTCTCGATGCCGTCCTCGATCTGGAACGGCGGGGTGACGGACGTGTTGAGCACCTCGGCGTGGTCGGTCAGGACCTCGATCTCGCCGGTCGCGAGCTTGGTGTTGGTGGTCTCCTCGCCACGGGCGCGCACGACGCCGTGAATCTTGATGGGCCACTCGGGACGCATGGTCTCGGCGATCTTAAAGGCATCGCCATCGGAGTGCTCGGGGTCGAAGGTGAGCTGCGTGATGCCCTCGCGGTCGCGAAGGTCGCAGAAGATAAGGCCGCCGTGGTCGCGGCGACGGCTCACCCAACCGGTGAGGGTGACCTCTTCGCCCACGTTCTCGAAGCGAAGCTCGCCGCAGGTACGGGTGTGCATGGAATGCTCATCGATGGGACGGGTCTGGCTCATACCAGTGATCCTCCTTTATGGATCTGTGCCGCCCCGTGTCGTTCCGGGCGGCGTCGTACAGATTTGCCCAGCCTGCGTAAACCGCGCAGCCGGACATGGCGTTCTATCTTATCGCACCCACGTCGATGTACCGCGAAAAAGTAACTCTTGCCCAAAGACTTGACGGAGACGAAACAATTGACGCGGCCTGGCCGTCGCCCAGGCGCGCCGCGTGCGACAATGTGCCCCAATACAACTGCACTAGGAAAGGCCCGCCATGACTGCACGCCTCATCGTTATGGATATCGACTCCACGCTCATCAACCAGGAAGTCATCGACCTGTTGGGCGAGGAAGCCGGCGTGGGAGAGCAAGTTGCACAGATCACCGAACGCGCCATGCGCGGCGAGCTTGACTTTAAGCAGGCGCTCGAGGAGCGCGTGGGGCTGCTTGCCGGCTTGGATGAGAGCGTGTTCGAGCGCACCTTTGAGCGCGTGACGTTTACTCCCGGCGCGCTGGAGCTTGTGCGCTCAGCGCACAGCAAGGGCTGGAAGGTCGGCGTGGTAAGCGGTGGCTTCCACGAGGTCGCCGACAAGATCGTGGCCACCGCGGGCATCGATTTTTGCCTGGCCAACTGTCTGGAAGTCGTGGACGGCAAGCTCACGGGTAAGCTGGCGGCAGACATTGTGACCAAGGAATCCAAGCTCATTCAGCTGCTGGATTGGGCGGTTGAGTGCGGTGTCGACATGGCCCACACCGTCGCGATCGGCGACGGCGCCAACGACATCCCCATGATTCAGGCCGCGGGCACGGGCATCGCGTTTTGCGCCAAGCCCAAGACGCGCGAAGCCGCCCCGTTTGCCATCGACGAGCGCAACCTCATGCTCGCCATGGACATCATCCTGCGTGACTAGTCGATCCATCTAACAACAGAATCAATTCCTCTATGTCTAGTTTCCGAACGATTTTGTTCTAATGTTCGGAAACTACCCTTCTCGTGCTAGACTTTGCACCGTCGAAGGGAACATATATGGATAAGCGAGATCTTGAGCAATTGCTGAGCGATGTTGCCGACGGAACAGTCACCCCGGCAGTCGCCCTCACGCGCATCCAGACGGCGCCAACCGCCGATCTGGGTTTTGCGCAGCTCGATCTTTCACGCGGGGTGCGCCAGGGAGCCGGCGAGGTTGTCTACGGCACCGGTAAAACCGCCGAGCAGGTTGCCGCCATTATCGAAGCACTGCGCGATGCCGGCCAGGAGCGCATCCTGGTCACGCGCCTGGACGCCGAAAAGGCAGCCCGCACCTCGGAGCTCCTCGACAACGGCATCGACCTGGGATATGCCCCGGACGCACAGCTCGCCCTCGTGGGAGGCAAGCCCTCCCCCACCGGCAACGGACGCATCGTCGTCGCCTGCGCCGGCACGAGCGACCTGCCCGTCGCCGAAGAGGCGGCAGTGACGGCCGAGTTCTATGGCAACGAGGTCAATCGCCTCTACGACGTAGGTGTCGCCGGCCTGCACCGTCTGCTCGCGCATGCCGAGGAGCTTGCCCAGGCACAGGTGGTCATCGCCATCGCCGGCATGGAAGGCGCGCTGGCGAGCGTTATCGGCGGCCTGGTGAGCTGTCCGGTCATTGCCGTTCCCACCAGCGTGGGCTACGGCGCGAGCTTTGGTGGCGTAGCCGCACTGCTCGCCATGCTCAACTCCTGCGCCAGCGGCGTTTCGGTCGTCAATATCGACAATGGCTTTGGTGCCGCATACCAGGCAAGTCTTATCAATCATCTGAGCGCCGGCACACCCCGCGCCCGTTAAGGAGCATTCCATGTCTAACCATCAGCACACGCTTATCATCGATGGCACCTCGGGCATCAGCGGCGATATGACCGTCGCGGCCCTGCTCGACCTGGGCGCCAGCGAGGAGCACCTACGCGAACAGCTCGCCACGCTGCCGGTCGACGGCTTTTCGATCGCCGTGACGCGCGTAAACAAGCATGGCATCGACGCCTGCGACTTTGACGTTCAGCTTGCAGAGGGGCTCGAGAACCACGATCACGATATGGCCTGGCTCTACGGCAACGAAGCGGGCACCGAGCACATGCACGAGCATGAGCACCACCATCATGACCATGATGAGCACGAACACGAGCACTGCCACGAGCATGACCATGAGGGTCACCATCACGCCCACCACCATCACCACCGTTCTTTGACGGATGTCACCGCCATCATCGATGGCTCACGGCTAAGCGATGGTGCCAAGCGTCGTGCCCTCGCCATTTTTTCCGTACTCGCCGATGCCGAGGCAAAGGCTCACGGCAAAACGCCCGACACCGTCCTGTTTCACGAGGTGGGCGCCGTCGACTCCATCGTCGACGTCTGCTCTGTCGCCATCTGCCTCGACGACCTTGGTATTGAGGACATCGTGGTCGAGTCGCTCTCCGAGGGTCACGGCACCATCCACTGTGCCCACGGCCTCATGCCCATTCCCGTCCCCGCTGTCGTCAACCTGTGCCAGGCGGGCAATATCGCCC
>URDE01000081.1:0-8088 GCA_900546525.1 uncultured Collinsella sp. | reverse complement strand
TTAGCAAAACTTGCAAAAATTAGCAAAACTTGCAAAAATTAGCAAAACTTGCAAAGGAGACACCATGGAGTACAGCAAGAACCCCTTTACCCCGACGTTCGGAAGTATCCCTCCCTTTCTAGCGGGTCGCGAGCATATTCTGCGTGACATCAACCGTGGTTTTATCAACGGCCCGGGAGATCCAAACCTGTCGACTATTTTTACGGGCGCAAGGGGAACGGGCAAGACGGCGCTTCTCTCGCTCCTTTCAGAAACGGCGCTTGAACACGGTTGGATCGCAGCAAATGTCTCCGCCATGCCAGGCATGCTCGAAGATATTATCGAGCGAACCAAAGAAGCCGCAGATAGCTACCTCTCACAGCCTCATGCGCGCATAAACGGCGTTCAAATTGGTCCAGTGGGCATCGATTGGACATATGCTCAAGAGGTCCAGGGCAACTGGCGCACACGCATGAATGGCATCTTTAAGCAACTCGAAAAACATGACATCGGACTTCTCATTACCATCGATGAAGTCACCGTCGATCTCGAAGAAATGCTTCAATTTGCCTCTGTTTACCAGCACTTTGTACGCGAAGGTAAAAAAGTTGCCCTACTCATGGCAGGACTGCCCTACAAAGTATCGGCGTTGCTGCGTAACGATTCCGTCTCGTTCCTCAGGCGTTCCCAATATCATCAGTTAGGACGAATCACTGACGTTGAAATTGCAAACGCGTTTCGCAAAACCGTTGAGGCCAGAGGACGTTCAATCACACCAGAAGCGCTCGAGAATGCTGTGAAGGCCGTCGACGGATTCCCCTACATGATGCAGCTCGTCGGATATCGCACTTGGGATGTTTCGGAGAACTCGCCCCAAATCAGTGCATCCGATGTCCAGCAGGGTTCCCTACTCGCACGCATGGAGCTGCGTGATCGCATTCTCGAAACGACCTATCGAGAGCTTTCCGATAAAGACATTGAGTTTTTACTCGCGATGCTGCCCGATTCTGGCCCCAGCAGGGTCTCGGAGATAGCCAAACGCATGGGCGTCGCCAGCAACTACGCAAGCCAATACAAACGCCGCCTTCTCGAGGACGGCGTCATCGGGGAACGTGGGCGTGGTCTCGTTGGCTTTGACATCCCCGCATTCAGGGAGTTCCTGAGCGAGAAAGTCTCCTAGCACGCGGAGATTGTCCATAAGGACATCAACGCATGGCAATCAGTAATCCTCTTGGTAAGGGAAGTAGGCTTTCCGCCAACGCTGATTGCCATGCGTTCTTCTTGTCCTTAGGCGAGCTTGCGAGCGAGTTCTCGCACCTCTTCCAACTTGGGCGACGATGCCATGCTGTCGCGCTCGGTCATACCGCTGATGGTGACAATGCCCTGGTCCTCCCACTTGCAGTACGCGCAGGTTGACTTGTACATGGCGATCGCCGCATCATAGACGCCCTCGCTGTGGCTATCGAGCAAAAGGGCCGTCTTGGTGAACGGGAAACCCGTGGCACCGAAGGCGTACAAGCGGTCAATGGCGGCTTTCTCCTGCGCAGTGATATCAAACCAGTAGATGGGCGAAGCGAAGACAACCATTTCGGCGTCTTTCAGTGACTCGATCACGTCGGCCATGTCGTCCTTCTGAACGCAGACGCCCTCATGGGCGAAGCAGTACTGGCATCCCAAGCAGCCGGCAATCTTCTTGCTGGCAACGCGGATGACCTCGACCGTATGGCCACCCTCACGCGCGGTCTCAGCAAACGCCTCGACCATGGTGTCGGTATTGGCGCCCTTGCGCGGGCTACCGCTCAATACAACGATATTCATAAGAATCTCCCTTCTTCATGCCGCAGGCGCGCGGCATACATTTCGTTGTAACCAAAACGGATGGAGCTATTCAGTCGTCTGTAGATCGCATCTCTCGTTCGTGTTCTCTAGACACAATCTCATTGCCTGATAACTCCTCGGCCACCTTGATTCTCTCTCCGAGAATTGAACAGTAAATCGTTGCTCGCAAAGTATCGACTGTGAGAAAATTAGCTTGAGCTTTCTCCCTGCTCGCATAAGCGTTCGCGTGAAAGAGCCTAGCCGCATCGGCCAGGCGCAATATAGATCCGCGGAAACCGGCCTACGAACAAGGAGCGTCTTATGTATGGACAGCATGTTGCACCGCAGACCCATAACAAACGGACTGGCCTGTCTATCCGCGACGTCAAGCGTCATGCAGACGCCAGAATCGCCGCCTTCGGAGTAAGCATTCTTGTGGCAGGACTGCTTTTGCTACCCTGCGCAGCACTGGCGACAGAAATGCCCGAAACCGATGTCGCAGCACCCATTACCTGCGACGAAGCCAACGCAGAAGGCAGCCTCACAGCTACCACCGTTGTCGACCATAACTATGACCTGGAGCTCCCTCCTGCCTTCATGTTGGTCCAGAATGAGGCGTTTGTATACGATTTCCCCGACAAACCCGAGGACTTCATCTACGGGCTTAACGACACCGTCCATCTCTTCAAGATCGACACCGATACCGAAGGCCTTATAAAAACCGAGAACCCCAAAGAGGCCAGCGTCTCTATTGCCCTGACCATGATCGACAATCACGTTAGAGCAACCGCTGTCTTTACAGGCGGCTACGCCGACGACCAAATCCCTTACAGACTGAACCTCACCAGCTCAACCCGCCTTGGCACACACGTTGACCGCGACTTCGACAGCGGGCAGGGGATTATGCACGAGACGCGGCACGATTACTACATCCGCTACGTCTTCGACAGCGACGTGCACTTGATTGCAACCGATACGAGCGGTTCCAAACCCGATCCAAGTGTTAAACCGAGCCCAGAGGTCAAACCCGAACCGGAAACCAAGCCCGACCCCACACCGCAGCCCAAGGCAGAAAAGCCCGCGGCAAATCCCGTTTCCACCAAGGCAGTGGCGGCGGTTAAACCAGCCAGGACCACCCTACCCGCTACGGGCGACAACGGCGCGATAGCAGTCGCCCTGAGTGTTGCCGGTGGCGTAGTTTCATCAGTTGGTATTTCCGCAACAAGGCGTCGCAACCGCTAGCTGAAACAAATACGCCATTCACACAGGCAAACAACCAAGCTCCAACGAAAACGGTCCACTCATCCGACTGTGCCGCACTCCAGTAGTTCGCAGAGGATATCAAGGAGGTGACCCAGGCTTCCCTTGTCGCCCTCGAGCTGTGCGACAGGCAGATCAGGTTTGGGAAGTAGAACGGCCCTTGCGCGAGGCGTGAATCGGCAAGTCTGACGTTTATTCCCGGGGCCAAGCAGGGCCGGAGGTTTTATTGGCGGCTCTTACGGGCGGCGCGAGTTTTGGCGAGGACGTAGGCGTCAAGGCCGTCTTTGAACCGGGGCAACGGCGCACGTCGGAGACCATGTGGCGGTGGAGGCAGCCGCCCATGCACATGGGCAGAATGTGGTACACGGATGATTGGGCATCCGCAGACTGAGTGAAGCCATAACAACACCACGCGCATCGAGCAGTTTGAGTCGGCATGCACATGTCGGTGACACACCGGGGTGGGAAGACCTTCTTGTGGAGCGGACGACGCCATTGCAGTCTCCGTCCGCTCTAATCCTGCGGAAACGACAGCAGCCGTAGGAGTACCGCTACCGTACTCGTAGCGGTACTCCGTCCCCTAAGCAGCGTGTCCGCTACGAAACGACCGTCTTGTAATAAGCGCCGAAGTCTGCGAGCGAGTCCATGATGGGCATCATCTGGCGGCCGAGCTCGGTAAGGCCATACTCAACGCGGGGAGGATTCTCGCCATAGTCATGGCGAAAGACCAGCCCATCATCCTCCATCTGCCGCAGGCTGTCGGTAAGCACCTTCTGAGAGATTCCCTCAAGGTTGCGGCGCAACTCGTTGAAACGCCAAGGGCGTACGCGCAGGTTACGGATAATGAGCAGCTTCCACTTGCCGCCAATGAGCGCTACCGCCGTTGCGACCGGACACTCCGGAAGCTCCTCTTTCGTCATCACGGGAGACCCAACCTCCTTGACCATACCGGTTTCACAAAAAAGTACGCAGTTACAAATATGTGCGTACTCGTATTTGCATGCGCCTTCGCGTTGAATATATCTCACGCAGGAGATGCCTGCAAGGTAAATCAACCCCAAGAGAGGAACCATTATGGCTAATTATGCAAAGACCCACATCGGTAATGAGAGCCGTGTCGAGCTGCACGAGGTGCTCGGGCTTACCGGGGCAGAGGTCAGTGTCAACAATCTTCCCGCCGGCGCTGGCGTTCCGTTCGTCCATGCACACAAGGAAAACGAGGAGATCTATGGCGTGCTCGAAGGCGCCGGCTCGGTCACGATCGACGATGAGGATATCGAGCTTGCAGCCGGCGACTGGCTGCGCATTTCCCCCGCCGCACACCGCCAGTTCCGCGCCGCATCCGACTCGGGCATCACATACGTCTGTATTCAGGTCAAGCAGGGATCCCTTGATGCCTTCACGGCCGACGACGCTATCATGTTCTAATTCGCGATCGGTGTGCAAGAAGCCGATACCGCCCGCATGCCCCCTTCGGAATAGGCGCTGAGCAGCTCCTGGGCGTGGGCGAACTCGGGCCCTTGCCTCCAACCGAGCAGGCGGTTGACCGCGAGATTTCCCTGGACGTTGTGGACGAAGAGCAGATAGGCGTCCTCGCGCGAGAGCCCGGTCTCCTCCATGATCGAGGGAACCATCTGCTCAGCACCGCGCTCGACGACGCGTTGCGCCACCCGGGCGTACGCATCGTCATCCGAGTAGAGCAGATAATAGTCATCGTTTGCCGGCGGGCGCTGGCAGAGGGCCCCCGCATCCGTTCCCTCGAGTGGGGGCGCCGCCGCCAGGGCCTCGTCGATAAGCGCGTCGAGCAGCGCGAACTTGTCCTCGTAGTGCAAATAGAACGTGCCGCGGTTGATATCGGCGCAGCGGCAGATATCCGCCACCGTCATCTTCGCGAAGCCGACCTCGGCCAGTAGCGCAAAGAACGCCTCCCGTATGACCGAGAGTGTATAGCGTCGGCGACGATCGATCTTCCCCGATTCCATGGCCCCTCCAATTGCAACGCTCGACAATGCCCAGCAATCGTTCGTTTATCGACAGCGCATCGAAGCTGTTCATTGCTCTCGCACAAATCAACATGGATACTTTTTATCAACACCTGTTCATAATAGCTGAAAGAAGGTATCCAGTGACTCTATACGAGCAGCTCGTTGTCGGGCTCACCAACCAATCGTTTTCCCTTCAGGCTGCCTACCGCAGTAGCGGCACGCCCTATGAGCTGAGTGCCCGCGAGCCCGAGCCCTACGACCAGCAAATCGAAACGTTTGCCCGCATGATCGATGAAGCCGATTGCGTGCTTGTAGGCGGGGCCTCCGGGCTCTCCGCGGCGGGCGGCGGCGACTTCTACTACGAGGACAACGCGACCTATCGCAGGCATTTCGGCAAATTCGCCGAGCGCTACGGTTTCAGGGGCGCCTTCGAGGGGTCGTTCTACCGCTGGCCCACTGCCGAGGCGCGCTGGGGATACCTCGCCACCTTCCTCGACACCACGCTCAACGCCCCGCTGCGAAAGCCCTACAAGGACCTCGACGCCATTCTCGCCGAAAAGGATTTCTTCATACTCACCACCAACCAGGACACGCAGTTTGTGAAACTCTACCCCTGGGAGAAGGTGGCCGAGATCCAAGGCGACCACCGTTTCTTCCAGTGCTCCCACTGTTGCACCGACGAGGTGTGGGACGCGGTCGAGCCGGTCTCCCGCATGGTAGAGGCCATGGGAGACGGCCTTGAGGTTCCGACATAGCTCGTGCCGCGCTGCCCGCACTGCGGGGCAGAGGCGTTCCCCTGGGTTCGCGGCTACGGCAACTTCCTGCAGGGCAAGCTCTACGAGGAGCAGTACCGCAAGGTGTCCGACTGGCTCGACGCGCACGCGCGGAAGAAGATTCTCTTCCTTGAGCTGGGCGTGGGCCGCATGACACCCGCGTTTATCCAGGAGCCGTTCTGGGCCCTCACGGCGCAGTTGCCGCAGGCTAGCTACATCGCCGTGAACAACAAGACGCAGTTTCTCCCCCGCGCGATCGAGGATCGGGGGCTCGCCGTTCGCGCCGACATCGCCGACGTGCTCGCCGACGTGCGCAAGGCGCTGGGGAGGTAGCACATGGAAACGGTAAAAGCGGTTCGCATCGGCCAGGCACTTGCCGATGCGAATCTTGTCATCATCGGCGCCAGCAACGGGCTCGACATGGCAGAGGGGCTCAACCTCTTCTGCGCCGACGCCCATTTCCGGGAGGCGTACGGGGACCTCGCCCTGGCCGACGGCATCGGTTGCATACTGCAGGGGCTCGCCTCCCCGGATGCAAACGTTCGACGCCGATGGAGCGAGCGGTTCCATCAAAAGGAGTATGTCGAATATGAGCCCAGCCCACTCATGAACGGGCTGCGGCATCTCACGGAGCACGCCGACACCTTCGTGATCACGTGCAACATCGACGGGCACTTCGCGCGCGCTGGGTTCGACGAGGACCGCGTGCTCGAGACCGAGGGAAGCACGCGCACGTCGGTCGACGAGCGGCACCTCGCCCATCCAGACGCCCTCGCCACGGCCCAGCTCGAGGAGCTCGCACGCCTTGTGCAAGCCCATCGCAACGGCAGGGTCGCCATCCTCGAACTTGGCGTGGGGCTGCGCAACGGCGTCATAAAGCGCATGCTCGCTCAGATCGCCAGCGCCTGCGAACACGCCACCTACATCGTGTTCAACTACAGCCAGGCCATGGCGCCCGATGCATCGTGCGAGACGATTCTCGTTGACGGCGATATGACCCCGGCTTTCGAGGAGATTGCCCAATGCCGTCTCTAGAGAAGGAAGCGTATAGGCTTCGAAGCCTTATCGACGATGCCGACGCCATCATCGTCGGCATCGGCTCGGGCATGTCGAGCGCCGCCGGGTTCAACCATTACAACCGCGCGGGCATGGCGCGCGCCGGAATGGCAGACTGGCAGCAAGCCTTTGGCTTCAAGAGCCTTTTTGACGGCTTTTACCACCTCTACCCCAGCCTCGAGCAGCAATGGGCCTACTACGCGCGATACATCGATTTCATGCTGCGCGAGCCGGCCTCACAACCCTATCTCGACCTGCGGTCCCTCATCGGCCATAAGGATTACTTCATCCTGAGCACCAACGTGGACACCCAGGTCGAGAAGGCGTTTCCCGCCGAGAGGGTCTGCAACTACCAGGGAAGCTTCGCGCACCTTCAGTGCAAGCAGCCATGCTGCGACGAGCTCTTCGACGCGGGTCCCTACGTCGAGCGCATGCTCGCGGGCATGGCGGGGTTTGAGATCCGCAGCGAGGACGTTCCCCGATGCCCGCACTGCGGCTGGCAGCTTGTGCCGTGGGTACGCGACGACACGTTTCTGCAGGGCGCGGCATGGCGCGAGAGTATCGAACGATATGGGCGCTTCGTGCGCGAGCGCAGCGATTGCTGCGTGCTGTTGCTGGAGCTTGGCGTGGGCGAAATGACCCCCGGCATCATCACGCTCCCGTTCTGGAGCATGACCGCAAAGCTGCCGGATGCGCACCTGTTGAGCGTAAACATCTCGGGCGACTCGGCTCCGCTGCAGCTCGGAAGCAAGGCAGGGGCGATTCAAGCCAATTTGCGCACGCTGCTCGCGGCGGCACGGGCAGGCGACGAATAGCGCGGCGAGGCGTCTTGCCGCAAACCGTCCTCGCTAAATGCATGACCGTTAACAAGCAAATATCAAGGCGCGCCTTATTTCAGATATTCCTCAAAGAACGCTTTCAGCTTTCCAAACGGAATGACGTCCATCTGATCGTAGAGGTCGGTGTGGCTGGCGCCGGGGATAATGAGCAGCTCCTTGTTGTCCCCCGTCAACTTGCTATACGCGGTTTCGCTGAAATAGCGGGAGTGCGCCTTCTCGCCATGCACCAGCAGCACGGCGGAGCGGATCTCGCCGGCGTACTGCAAGATCGGCATATTCAAAAACGATAGCGAAGACGTCACATTCCAGCCGCCATTGGAGCCCAGGCTGCGGGGATGGTAGCCTCGCGGAGTCTTGTAGTAGGCGTAATAGTCCGCC
>URDE01000080.1:0-8110 GCA_900546525.1 uncultured Collinsella sp. | reverse complement strand
CGGACGGCGTGAGCACTCCTGTAGGCATCACGGCCAACTGGATTTCCAACGCGGTCTCGTTTTCGCTGTTCGCCATCGCGTGCCTCATTTGGTTTTTCTATTCCGAGACAGTGCAGGGCTCACGCCTTTTGACCGCGCGCTATAGGGTGGCGCTCGTGACGTTGCCAACCGTATTGGTGGTCGTGCTGGCATTTACCAGCTACTGGACGCACACTATGTTCTATATCGATGCACAGGGCGTATATCGTCGCGGAGCGCTTTATATGATTCAGCCTATCGTTAGCTACTGCTACATCATATATACGTCTTTGCATGCCTTTATTCAGACTCGAAAAGTCGAAAGCCTGCAAAAGAAGGCCATTTATCGCACCCTCGCCTTTTTTGCGGTTCCCGCTCTGGTGGGCGGTACCTTCCAGGTTTTGTTTTCGGTACCGGGCCTTTGTGTCGGTATAACGCTGAGCATCCTGCTGCTCTACATCATCTACCAGGAGCAGCTGATCTCGACCGACCCGTTGACTGGCCTCAACAATCGCAACCGTTTTGAGACCTATATGCTGTCGCTCTTTTCAAATGTGGATCAGGCCGAAGATGTATATCTGCTTATGATGGACGCTGACGGCTTTAAGCAGATTAACGACCGGTATGGACATGTTGAGGGCGATCATGCCCTCCAGGTCATATCTGCTACGCTCAAAGAGGTCTGCTCGGCGTCTGGTGGCTTTATCGCACGTTATGGCGGCGATGAGTTTGTGGTGCTTCAAAAGGCGACGGCGGAGCAGGACATCATGTGTCTGTGCGCGGCAATCAGCGACGAGCTCGCGCGCGCCGAGGTCCCGTATCTGTTGCGGATGTCCATCGGCTACGCACGGGTTGGTGATGGCGTCGATACCTGGCAAGACTTGCTTCGCGCTGCCGACGCGGAGCTCTACCGCGTAAAGCGCGAGAAGAAGAAAGCCGGCGTCCAGATACGCTAGAAAAAAAGGGCGAACGCTGGCGTGCGTTGCGGCCCTCAGCTCACCGATGTACTCCATTAAGCTAAAGCATGCGAATCTCCTCTACTAAATAAGGGCGGTTCGCTAGGCTTTTTTGGGTTTGTTGACGATGATGATGCCGCCGCAGACCAACAGCAGGGCAACAAGTACGGTAACGGGCTCGTGCCAGCGCCCTCGCCGAGCAGCAGTGCGCTCAACAGCACGCCAAAGACCGGGTTCATAAAGCCAAAGACCGAAACGCGGCTGACGGGGTTGACGGCGAGCAGGCGGGACCACAGCGAGTACGCGACGGCGGAAATGAGCGCCATATAAATGATGAGCGCGATGGCGGGGGCGATTTCGCTGGGGAAAAACGTGCCGCCCATCAAAAACCCGATTGCGGTAAGGACCACGCCACCGACTAAAAACTGCCAGCCGGCGAGCAAGACGCCGTCATGCTCGCGCGAGAAGATGCCAATGAGGCAGGTCGACAGGGCGCCCGCAACAGTGGAAGCCAAGATAAATCCCTCGCCGTCGAGCGTAAAGCCAAAGGTGCCATCCGCGCCCGAAAGGTTGACGAGCGCGACGCCTGCAAAGCCCAGCACACAGCCAAGCACCTTGGGCGTATTGAGCCTCTCGGTGTGAAATGCCAAGGCGGCAAAGAGAATTGCGAGGAAGTTGGCGCTGGCCTCGATGATGGAACTCGACATGGCGCTGGCGCGCGAGAGTCCTAGGTAGAAAAAGAAGTACTGCCCGATAGTCTGGAAGAGTGACAAGACAAAGATGGGCTTGATGTCACGAGCCTGCGGAATGAGGGGACGGCGTTGGGCCGCACTCATCCCAACGATAACCAGGGCGCCGGCAAGCGTGAAGCGCAAGCCCGCAAAGAGCAGCTGTGAGGCGCTATCGTGCGCGGGGATGCCAAAGAGCCCGTAACCGATCTTGATGCAGGGGAAAGCCGACCCCCAGAGCGCACAGCAGACGAGGCAGCCCAGGATGAGTCCGGGTAGGGTGGCGAGATACGGCTTGCGGCTTTCCATGATGTCCTTCCTGTATGCGCGAAGCAAAAAAGAACCCGCCACCGGGTGTGCCGGTGGCGGGTGTTGTTACCCGAGGGGATTGTACCCGATGGGACGCATTAAGCGAAGTAGGCCACGCCGCTCTCAAAGATCGGCATGAACTTATCGCCGGGGACATGCTCGGGCACGTTGCGGTACAGGTTGTCGCCACGACGCTCGGCATGGCCCATCTTGCCCAGGACGCGGCCGTCGGGGCTCGTGATGCCCTCGATGGCGAGTGCGGAGCCGTTGGGGTTGACGGAAAGATCCATGCTGGGCTTGCCGTCCTCGCCCACGTACTGCGTGGCGACCTGGCCGTTGGCGATGAGCTGGGCGAGCACCTCGTCGTTGGCGACAAAGCGGCCCTCGCCGTGGCTGATGGCGACGGTGTAGGGGTCATCTAGGCTGCACTGCGATAGCCACGGGGACAGGTTGGACGAGATACGGGTGCGCACCAGACGGCTCTGATGGCGACCGATGGTGTTGAACGTCAGCGTGGGCGCATCGGGCGTGGCGTCGACGATGTCGCCGTAGGGCACCAGACCGAGCTTGATCAGGGCCTGGAAGCCGTTGCAGATGCCCAGCATCAGGCCGTCGCGGGCCTTGAGCAGGTCGCGGACTGCCTCGGTGACCTCGGGAGCGCGGAAGAACGCCGTGATGAACTTGGCGGAGCCATCGGGCTCGTCGCCGCCCGAGAAGCCGCCGGGGATCATGACGATCTGGCTTGCACGGATGCGGCGGGCAAGCTCGTGGGTGCTTTCGGCGACGGCCTCGGGCGTGAGGTTGTTGATCACGAAGGTGTCGGCCTCGGCGCCGGCGGCGCGGAAAGCGCGGGCGCTATCGTACTCGCAGTTGTTGCCGGGGAACACGGGGATTACCACGCGCGGGCGGGCGATCTTGGCGCCGCTGTACACGTGGATATCCTTGGCACGGAAGTCGATGGTCTCGACCTTGGCAGTCTCGCCGGCGCTGCGGTAGGCAAAGACGCCCTCGATGCCGCTCTCCCAGGCCTCCTGGAGCTCGGAGAGCTCGATGACCTCGGAGCCGGTATCGATGACATAGCCCTCGACGGTGGTGCCCAGGGGCTCGACGACAACGCCGTCGGCGACCTCGGGCAGCTCGGCATCTTCGGCGAGCTCGACGATAAAGCTGCCATAGAGCGGGGTGAAGAGGCTCTCCACGTCCACGTCCTCGGCAAGCTCGATACCGATCTGGTTACCGACGCACATCTTAAAGAGGCTCTCGGCGCCGCAGCCGTAGCCGGGCGTGGAGACGGCCAGGGCGTCGCCGGTAGCAGTGAGCGCCTCGACGGCGTCAAACGCGGCGAGCAGCTGCTGGGCGTCGGGGCGGTAGTCCTGGCCATAGGTGGCGGGGGCGATGCGGACGACGCGGTGCGTCAGGCCCTTGAATTCGGGGGAGACGGCGCGCGCCGCGCGGCCCACGGCCACGGCGAAGCTGATGAGGGTCGGCGGAACGTTGAGCTCGCCGGCCTCGTCCTCAAACGAACCGCTCATGGAGTCCTTGCCGCCGATGGCGCCGGCACCCAGGTCGACCTGGGCCATAAGGGCGCCTAGGACGGCTGCCATGGGCTTGCCCCAGCGCTCGGCCTCGGTGCGCAGACGCTCGAAGTACTCCTGGAAGGAGAGGTAGGCGCGCTTGTGCTCAAAGCCTGCGGCCACGAGCTTGGCGATGGACTCGACCACGGACAGGTAGGCGCCCGCAAACTGGTCGGCCTCCATCAGATAGGGGTTAAAGCCCCATGCCATAGCGCTCGCCGTGGTGGTCTCACCGTCCACGGGGAACTTGGCGACCATGGCAGAGCTCGGGGTGAGCTGCGTCTTGCCGCCAAAGGGCATGAGCACGGTCGCGGCGCCGATGGTGGAGTCGAAGCGCTCGGAAAGGCCCTTGTTGGAGGCGACGTTAAGGTCGGTGACGAGCGAGGTCATGCGCTCGGCAAGCGTGGTGCCGGCCCAGCTGGGCTGCCACACGCTGCGGGCGCAGACGTGGGCGACCTGGTGCTTGGGCGCACCGTTGGAATTGAGGAACTCGCGGGACAGATCGACGATAGCGACGCCGTTCCAGGTCATGCGCATGCGCGGCTCGGCGGTAACCTCGGCGATGACGGTTGCCTCCAGGTTCTCCTCGGCGGCGTAGCGCATGAACTCCTCGACGTCACCGTCGGCGACGGCGCAGGCCATGCGCTCCTGGGACTCGGAAATGGCGAGCTCGGTGCCGTCCAAGCCGTCGTACTTCTTGGTCACGGTATCAAGGTCGACATACAGGCCGTCGGCAAGCTCGCCCACGGCGACCGAGACGCCGCCGGCGCCAAAGTCGTTGCAGCGCTTGATCAGACGGCAGGCATCGCCGCGGCGGAACAGACGCTGCAGTTTGCGCTCGACCGGGGCGTTGCCCTTCTGGACTTCGGCACCCGAGGTCTCGATGGACTCGGTGTTCTGGGTCTTGGAGGAACCGGTGGCGCCACCGATGCCGTCACGGCCGGTGCGGCCACCCAGCAGGATGATCTTGTCGGTGGGGGCGGGGCACTCGCGACGAACGTGGTTTGCCGGGGTAGCGCCCACGACAGCGCCAACCTCCATGCGCTTGGCCACGTAACCGGGGTGATAGAGCTCGTTGACCTGGCCGGTGGCAAGACCGATCTGGTTGCCGTAGCTGGAGTAGCCGGCGGCTGCAGTGGTCACGAGTTTGCGCTGCGGCAGCTTGCCCTCGAGCGTCTCGGAAACCGGGACGGTGGGGTCGCCGGCGCCGGTGACGCGCATAGCTTGGTACACATAGCTGCGGCCCGAGAGCGGGTCGCGGATGGCGCCGCCCACGCAGGTGGCGGCACCGCCGAAGGGCTCGATCTCGGTCGGGTGGTTATGGGTCTCGTTCTTAAAGAGGAACAGCCAGTCCTGGTCCTCACCATCGACATCGACCTTTACCTTGACGGTGCAGGCGTTGATCTCCTCGGACTCATCGACATCGGTCATGACGCCGGTCTTCTTGAGGTACTTGGCGCCGATGGTGCCCATGTCCATGAGGCAGACGGGCTTGGCGTCGCGACCGAGCTCGTGGCGCATCTCCATGTAGCGGTCGAAGGCCTGCTGCACCACGGCGTCGTCGATCGTCACGTCATCTAGGACGGTGCCGAAGGTGGTGTGGCGGCAGTGGTCGGACCAATAGGTGTCGATCACGCGGATCTCGGTGATGGTGGGGTCGCGATCCTCATCGCGGAAGTACTGCTGGCAGAAGGCGATGTCCGCCTCGTCCATGGCAAGGCCGCGATCGGCGATAAAGGCGGCAAGGCCGGCCTCGTCGAGCTCGCGGAAGCCGTCGAGCACCTCGACGGGTTGGGGCTCGGGGGTCTCCATGTACAGCGTCTCGGGCAGGTCGAGCGAGGCGATGCGCGCCTCGACGGGGTTCACCACGTAGTGCTTGATGGCCTCGATGGCGGCCTCGTCCAGGGCGCCCGAGATCATATAGACCTTGGCAGAACGCACGGCGGGGCGCTCGCCCTGGCTGATGAGCTGCACGCACTCGCTGGCGGAGTCGGCGCGCTGGTCAAACTGGCCAGGCAGGAATTCGACGGCAAAGACGGCGCCATCGCTTGCGGGGAGCTCGTCGTAGGTCACATCGACCTGGGGCTCGCTAAAGACGGTAGGCACGCAGGAGCGGAAAAGCTCATCGTCGATGCCCTCGACGTCGTAGCGGTTGATGATCCTCAGGGCCTCGATGCCCTTGATGCCGAGAATCTCGGTCAGCTCGCCCTTGAGCTGCTGAGCCTCGACGTCGAACCCGGGTTTCTTCTCCACGTAGATACGAGAGACCATTGGTTCCTGCCTTCCTGATCGGTTGGGCGTACGGTACGGTATGCGGCAGCGGTCGGTTTGCGGGGTCTGCCCTGCGGTCGCCTTGAGCCACATGTTTGTAAACCTCACTATGATACGACAGCTCGCGGCGCGTTGAGGACGGCGAGGGTGCTACAGTGATGCGCAAACAAGAGAAAGGCATCACATGGCATTCGTTTCACTCGCCATCATCGCGCTCGTGGCCTTTGCAAGCCCCTTCATCGCCTCGGCGATTCCCGGAAAGCCCGTTCCCGAAACGGTCTTTTTGCTCGTGTTCGGCGCGGTGCTGGGACCCCATATGCTCGGCGTCATCCATGTAGATGCCGAGGTCTCGCTCGTGTCAGAGCTCGGTCTGGCATTTTTGTTCCTGCTTGCCGGCTTTGAGATCGATCCCAAGAACATCACGGGCGTCGAGGGCCGCTACGGTATGGCCACGTGGGCTGTCACATTTTGTATCGCCTGGCTTGCCGTGCGCTTTACCCCGTGGTTCTCGGTCAGCCATTTCGACGGTATCGCCGTGACGCTCGCCCTTACTTCCACGGCGCTCGGCACGCTTGTGCCCATCATGCGTGAGCGCTCGCTCACCGGCACGCGCGTTGGCGACTCGATTCTCGCGTATGGCACCTGGGGCGAGCTCGGTCCCGTGCTCGCCATGTCGGTGCTGCTGTCTGCCCGCACCGGCATCCAGACGCTCGTGATTCTCGGCCTGTTTGCTGTGGTCTGCGTGCTGCTGGCCGTGGTCCCAAGTCGTTCCAGGCGCGTCGGCAGCCGCTTCTTTTCGTTTGTCGAGGAACGCGCCGACACCACGTCGCAGACCTTCGTGCGCCTGACGGTGCTCATCCTGGTCACGCTCGTGGCGTTCTCTGCCATCTTTGACCTCGATATCGTGTTGGGTTCATTTGCCGCCGGCTTTGTCTTGCGCTTTATCATCCCCGAGGGCAACCATACGCTCGAGACCAAGCTCGACGGTCTTGCCTACGGCTTTTTGATTCCGGTGTTCTTTACCGTATCGGGCGCAAAGATCGACTTGACGGCAGTGGCGTCGCGCCCGGGTCTGCTCGTGGGCTTTATCGTGGCGTTGTTGATTATTCGTGCCGTGCCCATTCTTATTTCTATGAGCATTTGTCCCGCGACGCGCGATGTGTCGGCGTATGGTCGCATTACCGTGGCGCTTTACTGCACTACGGCGCTGCCGATTATCGTCGCCGTGACGAGCGTTGCCGTCAACGCGGGCGCGCTATCGCAAGATATTGCGTCGGTCATGGTTGCCGCCGGCGCCATCACGGTGTTCTTGATGCCATTGCTCGCGCAGCTCTTCTACCGCGTGGTCGACGCCGCACCGGTCGCCGCCGTGGCAGAGGTTGCCGAGCATCCATCCGATGCGCTCGACATCCTGCGCGCCCATCACGATTTGGCGAGCCTGCTCGCGCGCGAGCACGAGCTGCTGACCTCGCATGGACACGGTCGCGTATTTGAGGGCCTGCCTACGCTCGATACGATTGCCGAGCGTCTTTCCGCCGAGGCAGCGAGCGGCCACATTGATGCCCGCATCGTGGACGCGGCGCATCTTCTTGCCGATAAGACCTATGGTGATGAGGTTGACCCGTCCGAGTTGACTCCGCGTGAGCGCCGCCGCCTGGAGCGCGCCAAGCTCGCCGTGCACGAATATCGCCGCCGCATGCTGGAACTCTATGCGAGCGATGAAGCCCAGGACGACGACGGCAAGTAGCAAGGAATGTCGGGATACGGGTTCCGTCCAAATAATAGAAGGCGCGCTGCCTGCGGTTGATGCGGACAGCGCGCCTTTTGCGTTGAACTCTGTTGATGTTCGAAGCCGAAACTTTCGACCTTTAGGAGCGGGCTGCCCCGTCGACGGGGAGGATGGCGCCCGTGACATAGGATGACATGTCGCTCGCTAGGAAAACGAAGGCGTTGGCGACGTCCTCGGGCTCGCCCATGCGGCCGAGCGGAATAGTGGCGATGATGGGCTTGATGACCTCTTCGGGCAGGTTGGCGACCATGTCGGTCTTAGTCACTCCAGGGGCAACGGCGTTGACGCGGATGCCCATGGGGGCGAGCTCGCGCGAGAGCGACTGGACCATGCCGTTGACGGCAAACTTGGACGTGGGGTAACCGACGCCGGAGGGCTGGCCGTACTTGGCGACCATCGAGCTTGTGGTAGTGATGGTGCCGCCGTGGCCGGCCTCGGTCATGATCTTGGCGGCAGCCTGGTGGC
>URDE01000079.1:0-8280 GCA_900546525.1 uncultured Collinsella sp. | reverse complement strand
CAGCGGGCCCAATATGGACAGAAGCAACGCCGGCAAGATGAGCGTGCCGGTGGGAATCAGCAGCTTGACCGGCGCACGCTCGATCTCGCGCTCGACCGCGGCGCGATGGGCCGCGCGAATCTCGCGACTTTGAGCCGCCAGCGTCTCGGCAAGCGGGGCACCGAGGGCAAGCGCCTGCCCCGCTGTGATGGCAAAGGTCTCGAGCGCCCGCACATTCAGGTCGCGCGCGGCCGCCAGAAGCTCGTCCTCGCGCGTCCCCACGCCCACCTGCCACGCCATGCAGGCTCGCTCAAGGCGGAGCGCCAACGTCGATCGGCGATTGGCGCAAAAAACCTCAAGCGCCGCATCGAACGAAAGGCCAGCAGAAAGCCCCAGACGCACCACGTCGATCATCTCGGACACCTCGCCAAGCGACACCTGCGCCGTACCACCCGTGCCGAGCATGCCCTTCAACCGTGTTACCAGGGCATCGGTCACCGAGCGGGCAGCCGCGACAACCAGCAGCGCCTCGCATTTGCAGACCTGGGCGATCTTGCATGCGTCTGCACGCTCCAAACCCGTCACGATAAACACACTGAGTGCGCACAGGCACGCCGCGGCCCCGACCAAGACGCTCATAGCTCCACCCGCATAATGCGCCGGATAACCACCAGCGCGACGGCGTTGAGGGCAAGGCCTAACACCACGGCACCGGCACCCGCCGGCGTTGCAAGGCCGCGGCGAAAGTCGGCCGAAAGCAGCGCCAGCACCGCGCACATACCCGCCGGCATCGCCGAGACCATGTGTGCCGACATACGAGCCTGCGATGTCTTGACGTCCAGGCGGCGCTTGAGCTCAATGCGCTCCCCCACCATGCTCGACGCCTCGGATAACAGGTCGGCAAGCGGGGCACCGGTTCGCTGCGACACCTTGAGCGCCAAGGTGACAAGCGAAAGGCCGGGGGCATCGATACGGTCGAGTAGGTCATCCAACGCATCAGTCGCCGAGACGCCGCAGTCGATCGCCGCCGCCACGCGCAAAAACTCGGTATGCACCGGCTCTTGCGCGTGAGTTCCCACAAACCTCATGCCCTGGGCCAGCGAATGACCCGAGGCGAGCGACATAGAGAGCGCCGTAAAGGCCTCGGGCATGGCTTCTTCCACATCGTGTTGCTCGCGGCGACGGCCGAAGGTGTCGCGAGCGGCACCTACGCCAAACGGTGCGAGCAGCCCCAGGACAAAGCCGATGGGCGACAGCGATACGACAGTCAGGGCAATGCCGCAGACACCACTCGACAGCAGCAAGCATGCCAGTCGCGCCTCGTCATCCTCGATGACAAGGCCAACGCGATGTGCCGGAACCAGCGCCGCCCAGGAGTGGGCAATCTTTTTTAGCAGGTCGTTTTCTACCAACTCGCGCGGCAGCCTCTCGGCAACCGACTCAAGCGTATGGCTGACCAGCTCCGCCGGCGGCACGCGCGGCGCACGAGGCTCCGCCCCGCACGCCACCGCGGCCGAAAGCCCCGTCAAGCCCCCTACGACGAGGGGCACAACGATCTCCATTCGTCCACCTCCTCTTGTGTGAGCGTTCCCGAGCGCAGGCCCTCCGCGATAAACGGAGGCTCGCAATCGAGTGTCCAGGCGCGCGTGGCGGCATCGAACGTCACGTAGCGCTCAAGCTCCACGCCGCCCGACGCGCCGCGTCGCACCCCCGAATAGGAGGACACGAAACGCCTGCCGTCCGCATGGCGCTCGGACATCACGATGCCGTCGAGCGCCATGGCAATCTGCTCCTCGATAAGCTCGCTCGGCAGATCGATGCCATAGCGCGCAAGCAGCGTCAAACGCACCACGGTCTCCTGCTCGGTGCCCGCATGAAGCGTGGTGAGCGACCCATCGTGCCCGGTGTTCATGGCCTGCAGCATGTCGCAACATTCCGCACCGCGCACCTCACCCACCACGATGCGGTCGGGACGCATGCGCAGGGCGTTGGTCACCAGGTCGCGGATTGTCACCGCGCCCTCGCCCTCAATTGAAGCCTCGCGCGCCTCCAGGCGAACCACATGCGGGTGATGCGCAAACTTGAGCTCGGCGGAGTCCTCGATCGTCACGATGCGCTCGCCGGTGGATATTTCGCACGATAGCGCGTTGAGCAGTGTGGTCTTGCCCGACCCCGTGCCACCTGCAACCGCCAGATCCTGACGCAGCGATACCGCGCACGACAGCAGCTGTGCATACCAAAGCGGTAGCGACCCCAGGCCCACAAGCTCGTCCAACGAACAGATGCGGTCTGAAAACTTGCGGATGGTGAGAATTGGCCCATCGATCGCCACAGGCGGAATCACCGCGTTGACGCGATAGCCCGTCTTGAGGCGTGCGTTGACGATGGGGCTGCGCTCGTCGATGCGCCTGCCCAGCGGCGAGATGATGCGGTCGATGAGCACGCGGATTTGCTCGTCATCCTCAAACGCATGCTCGATGGGATATAAGACGCCACCGCGCTCAAAGAAAGCCGATCGGCAGCCGTTGACCATGATCTCGGTGACGGTGTCGTCCTCGATGAGCGGCTGCAGCGGGCCCAGGCCCACCACGTCATCCAAAATCTCGTCGATGATGGTCTCGCGCTCGGGTGTCGCCAGGTCGCCCGGCTCCTCCACGTTGAGCGCCGCCTCCACCGCAGGACGCAATTCCGAGCGGGCGCGCGCCGGATCGATGTATGCGCTGATACGCGCCACCTCGTCATAGCCCATGCGGTCCATCACGGCGCGTTTGGTGCGGCGCTTGACGGCACGGTAGCGTCCCGCGTCAACAGGCGCTGCCGCCGCGACCGCGCCGGCCGCCTTAATCCTTGTTTGCAAGCTCATCGCGAATCACCCTCACGCGACCAGGGAAGACGGATGCGCGGGCGCTCGGTGCGCGTCGCGCGGTCGGTGACCATGTCACTCCAGGGACCGACGGCGCAGCCCAGCTCCACGAGTATCTCGCGCGTGGCTTCGCGCACGCTAGTGGCAAAAGCGCTGGTCTGGCCCACCGCCTCGTCAGCACGGCCGAATGCCATGAGCGCCGTCAAGTCCTGCCCGCCGTCGGCGATGCGGATCTTGGAGCTCAACGCGCAGGTAATCTCAAAGCGCATGGCGACATCCTCGTCGGCGCCGCGCGCGCCAAACCGGTTGAATACGGCGCTCATGCGCGTACGCGGCACGCCCACACGGCTCGCCAGCTCGATGACGCGTGCCGCGGACGTCGCAGACGACACCGATGGATCGCCCACGACCAGGCAGCGGTCGCTCGCCGCCACCGCGGCCGCCACGGCGTCGCCCCAAAAGACCGAGGTGTCGACAAGCACCACGTCGGATTCGCGGCGCAAGACATCGAGCAACAGCTCCACCGGACGCGCCATGAGCTCGGCCTGTTCGGGCGCGGCGACCGGGCCCCAAAGCGTAACGCCCGGGGCCACGCGCATCGAGGCGGCCACGATGTCCGATTCGGCAAGTGTGCCCGCAGCCGATGGCTCGATAAGCGTCGCCATGTCATGCGGGGCATCGGCGCCCAACAGGTCGTAGAGGTTTCCAAACATCAGGTCCAAGTCGAGCACGGCAGCACGCAGGCCCAGCAGCGACGCCGCGTGCGCCATGGCGGCGACGATCGTCGACTTGCCGCAACCGCCCGAACCCGAGACGACGCAGACAACCGGGGCTCGATGCGACGAGGCGGCATCCGCCGGCGGTGCGGGGGCAGGCGGCGCCGGCACGGGCGGCAACGTCCCCGTCTCCCCGACAGCGCTCATATGCTGCGCCCAAGCCGGCATGGCAGGTTGATCGGCCCGCGGGGCCGAGTCTGGAGACTTCACGGCCGCATCGGCACGAACATTGTCGTTCCCGGCAAGCCCCTCAACCTCGTCGAGCTCATCGACCAGGCTCACGCCATGCACGTATCCCATATCTACAGTCAGAAGCTCCTCGCCATACGGCACCGGCTCTCCGGCATCATCGTATGCAAGGGGATCCCGGGGGCACCGACCATGCTCGGCTTCCGCTTTTCCACAATCATCAACACGCGGGCCTCTTGTAGCGCGAGGCGCCCCGGGTTCCCTATCAACAAAAGCATCGGGCTCAATCGTCAGACACCGGTCGTAATCAACCGTTCCCTCGCCCGCGCGCCCGTTGCCGCATATGCTGCGCGCAGCGATAACCTCGGTCGCCCCCGCGCGAAACAGCCCCTCGATATCCGAAGGATCGAGCGTCTCTATCAGTACGACCACGCGGCTCACACGGCCCTCGGCCGTCAGGCGTGCAACAGTCTTTCGCACGTCTTCGGCATCGAACAGGGCTGCCGCGATAATCGCCGCCCCGCGACGCGACGGAAACGCCCGCGCCATGGACACCAGCCCATCCAGGTCGCCCACGCGAAGCACCTGCGCGCCCGCATCGCGACCCTCGACTTCCCGCTGCAGCAATCCGTAATCACCACACGCGCAGCATGCAAGCCAGATCGCCTTCATCACTCGTCGCCTCCGCTCTTTTTGCCGCGCACCGTGGCGGGAATCGTCAAACTGACCGTCCCCTTGCCCGAGGCCCCCAGCAATTCCTTAACGTCTTCGGGGTCGGCCGCCAGCGTCACCCATTCGATCTTGCCCTCGCGCGTGGCGCCGGCCACTTCGCTGGTATCGATCACGCGCGCGCCGCACAGCCGATCGGTCACGCCGTCCTTTTGCACGTACACGTCCACGTAGCTGCCCACGCCCGTGGCGCCCCCGACCGAATGCTCGGCATCGACCGCCACCGAAACGGCGACCTTGCCTTTGGGCACCTCGAACGTGTGGCTTTCGGCCTTGGTGTAGACATCGCAAATCACGGCATTTTTAGGGATGCGTGAGGTCGTCACGTCGCCGCGCACCTGGCGCAACTCGGTCGCCGCATCGCGCGGCAGTAGGCTCGCCAGCCATTCCTGGGTTATGACATTGGTCTCGTCAAGCGTCTCGCCCGCATCGATATCGCGTGCCGCGACGCACACCTCGACGCGATCGCCGCCATACTTGGCCAGCGTCTCGGCCTGGGCCTGCTCAGCCCGCGAGCGGATCGACGATGCGTAGACCATGCAGAGCAACGCGGCGAGCACGCCCGCGATCAGACTGATGGCGATGCGCTTGCTCTTGTTCACGGCCGCTCCTCTCAAGGTAGCACCGGGCGGATGCCCGTACCACCATTGTCCGAGCGGGCAAGCAGCAAAACGACGCGATCGCGATCTTGGTTTTGAGTGTCAAACCAATTGCCGACCAAAAGCTGACCGGCCCGTCAAGCTCGTGGCAAGGTTTTGGTCGGCACGTCGGCAAAACGCACGTTTAGGGGCGCATCGGCAATAAAAAAGCCGCCTCCCGTGCCATTGGGAGACGGCTGTCATAGGTAGATTCGATTACAGATGGACATCGGGATCGAGCATCTGCGCACTCACACGCATGGATGACGCCAGATTTTGGAACGTCTCCAGGCGCAGGCTGTCGATCTGCCCGGCATCCTCGGCCTCGCGAACGGCGCAGCCCGGTTCGTGGGTATGCGTGCAGTCGCCAAACCGGCACGCACGCGACGCCTCGACGATCTCGGGAAACGCGCGTGCCAAGCCCCGCTCATGCCCCACGAGCGGCAGGCTGCGAAGGCCCGGCGCGTCAGCAATAACGCCGGCTTCGCCCGGCAGCGCCACCATCACGCGCGCGACCGTGGTGTGACGACCCTGGTCATCGCGCTCACGCACGCCGCCGGTCGCCAATGTATCGTGACCCAGCAGCGCGTTGAGCAGCGTCGACTTGCCAGCACCCGATTCACCCAAGATCATGGCGCAGCTCCCGGCGGGCACGCAGGCGCGCACCTCGTCCAGGCCACGACCCTCGGCAGAGGACGTCACGATCACGCGCACGTCCGGACCCACCAAGCGGTGCACGCGGTCCAGATCGCGTTCGAGCTCATCGGCGTCGCAGCGGTCGGCCTTGGTGAGTACCACCACCGGCTCGGCATCGCAGTCGAGTGCCAACACCAGCGAGCGCGCCACGCGGTCGAGCAGTACCTCGCCGGCGCCGAGCGCCTGCACGATCAGCACGCTATCCACGTTGGAGCAAAGCACCTGACGCTCGCCGCGAGCGCGTCCGCGCCAGCGCTCAAAACTCGTGCGGCGTGGCAGCACGCACTCGATCACGCCCATGTCGTGCCCGGGCGCACGACGCACCGCCACGCGGTCGCCCACGGCGGGCAGCAGAACCTCGTCCTCGCCACGCGACTTGGCAAACCCCACGGCATGCTCGGCACGAAAGGTGTCATCGGCAGTCGCCACCAGCGGAAATCCACGATCCAGGCGCACCACGGCACCAAGCTGCATCTGCTCGGGCTCCTCGGCCCGAGCACAATAATCATCGAAGGCAGCCCGCTGAGCATCATCGACCGGCAGATCGTCGAACGCCGGAACATCCTGCAGCGCATCGAGTCCCGGCACGCTTGCCAGCAGCTCCTCGGCAGACGCGGGAGCTTCGGTCGCAAGCTTCCGACGACGATCGCGCTTAGCCCGCGCCCCCGTCGTCTTTTTCTTCGCCTTAGCCTTCGCCTTGCCCACAAGCGCCTCCCAGCACCACAAATCACAACTGAGCAGGTATTTTACCCACAAAAAAGAGCTGGTCGGGCAAAGCCCGACCAGCTCACAAACTTTCCCTCAGCCCTTTTTCATCCGCGCGCGAGAAAGCCAGCAAGGATACCACAGGGCCCGCCCCGGGAGTGTTTTCTTCTGAGCGATCCCGCAGCGCGAAGCGCGAGGACCAGCGAAGAAGAAAACACGCAGGGGCGGGCCCGGACAGGTTAACTTACTCCTTCTCGACCGCGCGCATGATCGCCTTGTAGATCTCCATCAGCGGGATGATCAGGAAGGCCAGGCCCAGCGCGGCGATAACGCCCTTAAGCTCAAGCGTCACGGGGCCAAAGAACATCTCGGCAAGCGTCGGCTGCACGGTTACGATCACCGTCAGCACCAGCGCCAGCGCGGCAGATGCCCACAGCCACTTGTTCTGCTTCTTCATGCTAAACAGCGACGCACGACGGCTGCGCATATTAAAGCAGTGGAAGATCTCGACCATGTTGAGTGTGATGAACGCCATCATCACGCCTTCCTCGTCGGCATTGCCGGCGATCATATCGGCGATGTGGATGTAGCCCATGTCAAAGTACACGCCCACAAAGAAGCTCGCCAGCACCAGCACGGTGATGATCAGGCCCTGGACCACGCAGTCCAGACCCATATGTCCGGCAAAGACGCCGTCCTTGGCGTTGCGCGGCTTGCGCTTCATGATGTCGCCCTCGGCGTCCTCCATGCCCAGCGCGAGCGCGGGGAAACAGTCGGTGACCAGGTTCACCCACAGCAGCTGCACCGGCTGGAAGATGGTAAAGCCGATGAGCGTGGCGATGAACACCGAGAAGACCTCGGCAAGGTTAGCCGAAAGCAGGAACTGGATGACCTTACGAATGTTGTCGTAGATACGACGGCCCTCTTCGCAGGCACCGATGATGGTGGCGAAATTGTCGTCGGCGAGCACCATGTCGGCGACGTTCTTGGTGACGTCGGTACCAGTAATGCCCATGCCCACGCCGATGTCGGCGCGCTTGATGGACGGGGCGTCGTTGACGCCGTCGCCCGTCATGGCCACGATCTGGTCGCGCGACTTCCAAGCCTCGACGATGCGGGTCTTGTGCTCGGGTTGGACGCGGGCGTAAACGCCGTAGTCCTCGATGTGCGCGTCGAGTTCCTCGTCGCTCATGCGATCGAGGTCGGCACCGGTGATGGCATGGTTGCGATCGGTGACGATGCCCAGCTGCTTGGCGATGGCCACGGCGGTGTCGATGTGGTCGCCCGTGATCATGACGGTGCGAATACCGGCATCGTGGGCCTCGCGGATGGCGTCGGCGACCTCGGGGCGGACAGGGTCAATCATGCCGGACAGGCCGCAGAAGACCAGGTCGTGCTCGAGCGCAGCGGGGCTGCAGTCGCTCGGGACCTCGGTGTAGGTGCGGCTTGCCAGCGCCAGCACGCGCAGGGCCTCGTCGGCCATGGCCTTGTTGGCGGCCACGAGCTCGGCGCGACGCTCCTCGGTCAGCGGAACGACCTTGTCGCCGTCGTAGATATGGGTGCACAGGCCGATCACCACGTCGGGCGCGCCCTTGGTGTACTGCTCATACTCGCCGTCCAGGGTCTCGACGACCACGGACATCATCTTACGGCCCGAGTCGAACGGGGCCTCGCCCACGCGCGGGTGCTCGGCAGTCAGGCCAGT
>URDE01000078.1:0-8597 GCA_900546525.1 uncultured Collinsella sp. | reverse complement strand
CTACCCCACCACTCCACCCCCTAACTATTGGGCGCCACCCCCGAGCATATGTTCGAAAACACAATATGTTGTGTTTAATGCAAAGGCGGGATGCCACCTGTAGCACCCCGCTTTTCAACCTCAACCTTCAAGTTGACCTTGAGGCGATTTTTATGTCCCTTTACATCCCGTTCACATCGCCCCCAAACTCTCCCACGCGCGGCATGTGCACCCCGCCGCGCCATTGGCCGGTGGCGCAAAATGGGACGGACCCCCGATTGCCAAAACGTGCGCAACAGCACGTTCCAGCAATCGGGGGTCCGTCCTCGGATAGCATGTAATCACAGCTCAGCAGCGTATTAGCGATGTGCCAGCGGGTGGGCCGCCAGGTAAACCTCAGTCAGCTGCGTACGATCGACATGCGTGTAGACCTGCGTCGTCGATATATCGGCGTGTCCCAAGATCTCCTGCAGCACGCGAAGGTCCGCGCCGCCCGCGAGCATATGGGTGGCAAAGGAGTGGCGCAACGTGTGCGGATGGAGTCCCACCAACCCCACCTGGCGTCCGTAGCGCTCGCATATGACGTGAACACCCTGACGCGACAGACGCCCGCCGTTCTTGTTTAAAAAGACCGCCGGCGTCTCTGTCCCACGAGCATGAGCCGCCAGAAGTCGGCGCCCATCACATATATAGTGCGTCAGGGCACGCGCCGCGCTTCCCACCAAAGGGACCAGACGCTCCTTGGAGCCCTTGCCGCGAACCAGCACAAAGCCGTCATCGGCATGGATATCACTCACATCGAGCCCCACCAGCTCGCTCACGCGCAGGCCGCACCCATACAGCACTTCCAAGATAGCGCGATCGCGCAGACCCATCTCACCATCCGGAAAATCCTGGTCGAGCAATGCCGAAACATCCTCCACCGAAAGGCACTCCGGCAGGCGCTCGGCCTTTTTTGGCAAACGCAACGCCGCCGTAGGATTTTGGGTCACGGCCCCATCGCGCACCAAAAAGGCATACAGGCCTTTGACGGCAGCGAGCGCGCGCTCCACCGAGGCATCGGAATAGCCCCCATCGCGCCGATCGGCGATAAAGTCCTCAATGACCCGCCGACTCACGTCCTCAAAGGACGCAATGCCCGTCCGCTCCAGATATGCACAGTAGGTCGTCAGGTCTCGGCGATAGGCGGCAATCGTGTTACGCGCCAAGCCCCGCTCGACTGCAAGGTAATCAAGAAACTCCCCCGCCGCCACAGCGAGCGGCGAAGGAGCTTCTCCGATATGTTCCCGGTTCGCCGGCAACCTTAGTCCATCGCACGATTCATGGGCGTCACCTGTAGGCGATCGACGCCCTCATGCTGGCCAATCGAGGCACGCACGAACTCTCGGAATAGCGGCTGAGGATTGGTGGGGCGGCTCTTAAACTCGGGGTGAGCCTGGGTGGCCACGAACCACGGGTGCACATCGCGCGGCAGCTCGACCATCTCGACCAGACGCTCATCAGGCGAAAGACCCGAGATGACAAGACCGGCGTCCTCGAGCTGATCGCGGAAGGCATTGTTGAACTCAAAACGGTGACGGTGGCGCTCGTAGACAAGCTCCTCGCCATACGCCTCACGCGCGAGGGTATCGGCAGCGAGCTTGCACGGATAGGCGCCCAGGCGCATGGTGCCGCCCTTCTCGGTCACGTCCTCCTGCGAGCTCATCAAGTCGATGACGCTAAACGGACCGTCCGGATCAAACTCGGAGGAGCTGGCACCGGCAAGGCCGACAACGTTGCGGGCGAACTCGCACACGGCAACCTGCATACCCAGGCAAATGCCCAGATACGGAATCTTGTGCTCGCGAGCAAACTCGGCAGCAAGGATCTTGCCCTCCAGAGCGCGCTTGCCAAAGCCGCCGGGAACCAGGATGCCCGATGCGTCGCCCAGAACCTCATTGACGTTTTCGGCATCGAGGCTCTCACCATCGATCAGCTGCACATCTACGTGACGATCGTAGAAAACGCCCGCGTGATGCAGGGCCTCGATAACCGACAGATATGCATCGGGAAGCTGGGTGTACTTTCCCACGACGGCAACCTTAACTTTATCGGCGTGATGGTTGGCATGGTTTTGCTTGCGCAGAAACTCATTCCATTCGCTCATATCGCGCTCACGCGGATCGAGGCCAAGGCGCTCGCAAATGCGCAGGTCAAAGTCCTGCTCGGCGAGCAGCTGCGGCACGTCGTAAATGCTCGCGCAATCCTCGTTGGTAAAGACGCAGTCGGTGTCGACGTCGCAGAAGCTTGCGATCTTGCCGCGAATGGCGTCGTCAATATGGTGATCGGAGCGCAGCACAATAATGTCGGGCTGGATACCAAAGCTGCGCAGCTCCTTGACGGAGTGCTGCGTGGGCTTGGTCTTAACCTCGTGGGCGGCGGCGATATAGGGAACGAGCGATACGTGGATGTAGCAGACGTTCTCGGGACCGGCCTCCTTGCGGTACTGGCGGATAGCCTCCACAAACGGCTGCGATTCGATGTCGCCGATCGTGCCGCCCAGCTCGGTAATGACAACGTCGGAGCCAGTCTGCTCCTCAATGCGGCGGAATTTGTCCTTGATGGCATTGGTAACGTGCGGGATCACCTGGACGGTACCGCCCAAAAAGTCACCGCGACGCTCGCGGGCAATCAGGCTCTTGTAAATGGCGCCCGTCGTAAAGTTAGAATCGCGGGTCAGGTTCTCGTCAATAAAGCGCTCGTAGTGGCCCAGGTCCAGATCGGACTCGTAGCCGTCCTCGGTCACAAAGACCTCACCGTGCTGGAACGGGCTCATGGTACCGGGGTCGACGTTCAGATACGGGTCGGCCTTCTGCATCGTCACCTTGTAACCGCGCGACTTGAGCAAACGGCCCAGCGATGCCGCGGTAATGCCCTTGCCCAAAGACGAAACCACGCCGCCGGTCACAAACACATGCTTAGTCATATTGAATTACCTGCGCTTCCCGTAGAAGTTGTCCATACACATCTTACGGGTCTTCATTGTAATACTCGAGAAAGAAGCAGTTCGCCATTTTTCACCAAAGTGCTTGCATTTCTCCATCTCGAAACAAAACGCCGCCCGGGACCCGAGCGGCGTAACAACAACTTAGGCGGCAGATCGCTACCGATCGGCAAGCTCGTCCCTGAGCATATCCCGAACGAGCATACCCGCGCGGATGCCTTTCAGATACCACCCGCCACGCTCGGTAAGGCAAATACCATTTGCAAGCTGGCCGCCATCCTCGCTATAACGCGAAACGACCTCGATCAAACCGTCAGAATCCAAGCGCTCAATTGCGGCGCGGGCTCGATACGGAGACACTCCAACGTGCTCCGCAAGCGCTTTGCGCGAGAAGCCATATGTCCCGCCACTTTCGGATTGCTGGGCAATCTCCATCAACACCAGCACTTCGACACGCTTCATATCGTTGACACTCGCACGACCCTTGCCCGCCATGGCAGCCTCCTCTAACCGAGCACGAGCATCCAGCGCGCCGTGCACGACCGACACACCTCACGATGGCAGGTAATATCCATCATGCGGCATCCCGCTAAGGATGAAACAGTTACGATTATTGTATACCGCCCAAATTGTTTTTAGGCAGGTAAACGGCTATTTTTCGCCGAAATAGACGCTTTATTGATCAAAAAGCCGTACCGGGCGCTAACCCGATACGGCCAAAATGCGATGCAATTATCGCGGTACTTCAAACTTAGCGATGGAAGAAACCACGACGCTCAAACTTGGGCTCGCAGCACACGTTGATGCCCAGTTTACGCAACACCGTCTCGTCCGTCGGCGAGATAATCACGCTAAAGAAGGCATCGCAACCGCGCAGCTGCTCCAGGCCCGAAAGGACACGAGCGGCCGTCTCGCTCGTAGCCGAGGTGATCGACAGCGCCATAAGCGTCTCGTCGGTGTGAAGGCGCGGGTTTTTGCTGCCCAGGAAATGCGTCTTGAGCTTGCTGATGGGCTCGATCGCCTCGTCGCTGATGACTTCAAGCTCAAGGTCGACGCCCGAAACATGCTTGAGAGCGTTCATAATGAGCGAACTTGCGGCGCCCAGGCGCGTGGAGGTCTTACCGGTCACCACGGAACCGTCCGGCATGACCATGGCGCCCACGGGACCACCCGTCAGCTGCTCCCTGGTTAGGGCCGCCGAGCGCGCCGGTGAGTAGTTCTTATCGATGCCGGCCTTCTTCATAATAATCTTGAGACGGTCGACTTGCTCATCGCCCACACCGGTACGGCGCACATTTTCGACCGCGGTAAAGTAGCGGCGGACGATCTCCATCTTGGAAGCGTCGCGGCAGGCATCGTCATCGGTGATGGCAAAGCCGACCATATTGACGCCCATGTCCGTGGGACTCTGGTAGGGGCTCTTGCCTAGGATCTTTTCCATCAGGGCACGGACCACCGGGAAGGCCTCGACGTCGCGGTTGTAGTTGACCGTGGTCTTGTTGTAGGCCTCAAGGTGAAAGGAATCGATGATGTTGGCATCGTCGAGGTCCGCCGTGGCGGCCTCGTAGGCAATATTGACCGGATGCGTCAGGGGAAGATTCCAGACCGGGAAGGTCTCAAACTTGGCATAACCGGCGGCGGTGCCGTGCTTATGCTCGTGATACAGCTGTGAGAGGCAGGTGGCGAGCTTGCCCGAGCCAGGGCCGGGCGCCGTCACGACAACGAGCGGACGCGTGGTCTCGACGAACTCGTTCTTGCCGTAGCCTTCGTCAGAAACGATCAGATCGACGTCGTGCGGATAGCCCTCAATGGGATAGTGCAGCTTGGCGGGAATGCCGAGTGCATTCAGACGATTGCGGAAGACGTCGGCAGCGGCCTGACCGGCATACTGCGTGATAACCACGGCCGCGACAGCAAAACCGTTGCCGCGGAACAGGTCGACCAGGCGCAAGACGTCCTCGTCATAGGTAATGCCAAGGTCGCCACGGGCCTTGTTCTTCTCGATATGGTTTGCATTGATTGCGATGATGACCTCAACATCATCGGCAATGCTCTTGAGCATGCGGAACTTGCTGTCCGGTTCAAAACCCGGTAGCACACGGCTCGCATGATAGTCGTCAAACAGCTTGCCGCCAAACTCCAAATAGAGCTTACCGCCAAACTGCGAGATGCGCTCCTTAATGTGAGCAGCCTGCAGCTCGATATACTTCGCGTTGTCGAAACCCTGGCGCATGTATGGCTCCCGTCCCGTTTCCATTTAATGTCCTAGGCGATTATAACGGAGCAGACCCTCCCCGAAGCCCAGGCCATCAACAGGCACGAACCAAACATGCCATCGATAAGTTGCGGTGGAATAGTTCCTGTTTAACCCCTCAAGACGGCCAAACAGGAACTATTCCACCGCAACTTCCCCTTTTGGCGCAAAGTAACCTCACACCTTTGCACCAACAACAGAAACGTCGCGGGCAGAGAACGGACAGCGAACGGGCACCAGAGCGAGCAAACAGCCCCCTGCACCAATAAGGGGAACATCGCAGGTGGAGCATAAGTCAGCGAGCGACGTCCAGGACGTACAAGTTGGCATGAAAAAGGCAAGGCATAGACCTTCTGGTCATGCCTTGCCTTTTGAATGACAAATTGTCGTCCTGGACGGCGCGCAGCGTCGACTGGTTGCGCGGTTCGTAGAACCGCGCAACATAAGTGCGCCCCCTCCCGCGCACGGAACGGGAGGGGGCTAAAGGTAGGAGTCTACCGGTGGGTTGACCCCACCGGACAGACGATGACCAGGTGATCCTTTACAGGATCGTCAAGGTTTCCGTGGGGTACCCGTTGGGTACTTAGAGCATCACGCAAGCGACGGTCAGGATGATGGCGCAGACGACGGAGAGAGCGACGATGAGCTTAAGGGCAAACTTGAGCCAGGTCGTCCACTCGATCTTGGCCAGGGCGAGACCACCCATGATGGCGCCGGAGGTCGGGGTGAACAGGTTCACAACGCCGATGGCAGAGGAGAAGATCATGACCATGACCTCGGGCGAGAAGCCGAGCTTAACAGCCAGCGGTCCCATGATGGGCATGGAGACGGTAGCCATACCAGAGGTCGAGGGGATCAGGAAGGACAGGCCGAAGTAGACCAGGAAGCTCATGGGAGCGAAGATCACGCCGGACAGGCCAGCCAGAGCATTGGCGGCAGCGTCGAGGACGTAGACGTCGAGGCCGGTGTTAGCCATGAGGACGGAGATACCACGGGCGAGGGCGATGACGAGAACAACGGACATCATGTCGGCAGCGCCGGTGATGAAGGTGTTAACGATCTGCTTCTCGGACAGACCGCCGATGATACCGATCAGGACGGCCATGAGGAAGAACCAGGTGGAAGCCTCGTCGAAGTACCACTGGCCAATGGGCAGGCCGGTGATCAGGGCAGACCAGCCCTGGACGACGGCGTTACCGTCGGCGTCGTAGACAGCGCCAGCGTCGAAGAAGTTGGCGACGCCCTCGTTGAGGTCGGCCAGCGGAATGAAGCCGACGATCATGACGACGAAGGTGAAGGCAAAGGCGATCAGAACACCCTTCTGACGACCGGTGAGCTTGACCTCATTGTGAACCTCGGAAGCAGCCTTGCCGTGAGCCTCTTCGGCGTCCTTGAGCTCCTGCATCGACAGGATGGTGGAACCCTTGTCAGCCTTGACCTTCTTGGCATAGCTCATGACGAAGAAGATGGACATGGCAGTGGTAACAATCCACAGGACGGCACCGAGGCCGATGATGATGGATTGGTTGACCTCAATGCCAACGCCGGTCAGAGCGTCGACGGCAGCGCCGACGGCGAACGGGTTAACCGTGGAGCCCAGGCAACCGCAGCCAGCGCCGAGCAGGACGGTGGCGGCACCGACCATCGGGTCGAAGCCAGCGGCCATCATGGTAGCGGCAAGCAGGGCGTAGAAGGGAACGGTCTCCTCGCACATACCATAGGTGGTACCACCGAGGGAGAAGATGAGCATCAGCACGGGAATGAGCATGATCTCGTTGCCCTTAAGCTTCTGCACCAGAACGGCAATGCCGTTGTCCAGGGCGCCGGTCTCGGTCATCATGCCGAGGAAGCCGCCCAGGATCATAACGAAGAGGCAGACGGGCAGAGCGTCAGCGAAGCCCTTAATCGGGGCGGTGCAGAAATCGCTCAGACGGGCGGCAGTAACCGCGCCGCCGGACGTGCCGGAGACGATAACGGTAACTACTGCAACAATTGCCAGCAGAGCAAGAAGAATGGTGAACGATGAAGGCATACCGCGCTTTTTCTTAGCGGTCTCAGTCATAGTTCTCATCCCCCCTTCATAAATCATTTACTGATCTCGCGCGAAGCGGATCTTCCGTGCCGTGCCCACCGCCCGACGCGAGATATTTACCAGACATAACCGCTCGGGGTGTGTAGCAATACACCCCGAGCGAGATGCTAGATGCTCTTACTTGAGCGTGGCGTACATGACAGCCTTGATGGTGTGCATGCGGTTCTCGGCCTCGTCGAAGACCTTGGAAGCGGGGCTCTCGAAGACCTCGTCGGTGACCTCCTGCTCGGTGATGCCGAACTGCTCGCACTTCTCGGCACCAATCGTGGTGTTGGTGTCGTGGAAGCTGGGCAGGCAGTGCAGGAAGATAGCACCCGGGTTGGCCATAGCCATGACCTCGGAGGTGACACGATACGGGGTGAGCTGAGCGATGCGCTCGGCCCAGACCTCGTCAGGCTCGCCCATGGAGACCCACACGTCGGTGTAGATAACGTCGGCACCGGTGACGCCGTCCTTGACGTCGGTGGTCAGCTTGATGGTGCAGCCGTTGGCCTCGGCGATGGGCTTGCAGGCCTCGATAACGTCGTCAGCGGGCATGCACTCCTCGGGGCCGCAGGCCACGAAGTTCATGCCGAGCTTGGAGCAGACGACCATGAGGGAGCGAGCAACGTTGTTCTTGCAGTCGCCCATGAAGACGAGGGTCTTGCCCTTGATGTCGTAGTTGAAGTTCTCCTGGACGGTCAGGATGTCGGCGAGCATCTGAGTGGGGTGCCACTCGGTGGTCAGGCCGTTCCACACGGGCACGCCGGACTTAGCGGCGAGCTCCTCGACGTCGTCCTGGGCAAAGCCACGGAACTCGATGCCGTCATACATGCGGCCGAGAACGCGGGCGGTGTCCTCAATGGACTCCTTCTTGCCCATCTGCGACGAACCGGGATCGAGGTAGGTGACGCCCATGCCCAGATCCATGCCGCCGACCTCGAAGGCGCAGCGGGTACGAGTGGAGGTCTTCTGGAAGAGCAGAACGATGTTCTTGCCCTCGAGATAGCGGTGAGGAACGCCAGCGCGCTTCATATCCTTGAAGTTCTTGGAGAGCTTGAGCAGGTACTCGATCTCCTCGGTGGTGAGGTCCAGAAGCTTGAGGAAGCTACGGCCGGAGAGGTTAACACCCATGGTTCGAATCCTTTCGAAGAAATGAATTACGTAAGTACTGGTGTTGCCCGTTTGACGGGCGAAACCGGTGCGGTTGTAGGGGGACCGCACCGGAAACGGAAAGACTTAGAGGTCCTCGCGGCAGAAGGGCATGCTCATGCAGCGCGGGCCGCCGCGGCCGCGGGAGAGCTCGGCGG
>URDE01000077.1:0-8654 GCA_900546525.1 uncultured Collinsella sp. | reverse complement strand
CGCTCGCCCGAGCAGTCGCCCACGCAGGTCACGGGCACCGTCACGCCGTCAAGGTCAAACGCGTTGGCCTTGGAGCCCACGGCCATCACCACGTAATCGCAGGCGATCTTCACCGGCTCCTCGGCGCCGTCCTCAGTGGTGCGAACAGCCTCCACGCCCTCGTCGGTAATGGCGGTCAGGCGGGTCTTCACGTGCTGCTCCACGTTGTGCTCTGCAAAGTCGCTCATGATCAGCGGCAGAATGGTCTCGGACTCGCCCGCGGCAATCTTGTCGAGCATCTCCACGATCGCCACCTCGCAGCCGTGCTGCAGCAGGTACTCGGCAGTCTCGGTGCCCACCAGGCCGCCGCCAATGACGGTGACGCGGCCCGTAAGCTCCACCTTGCCGGCCAGCACGTCCCAGCTCGAGACGACCTTGTCCGAGTCGGCACCCGGAACGGGGATGACCACGTCGTGCGCGCCCACGGCCACAATCGCGGCGTCGGCGGCGTTGAGGTCCTCAGCGGTAGCGGCATGGTTGAGCTCAACCTTCACGCCCAGGCCGGGCAGAATCTTCTCGTAGTACTCAACGGAGCGCATGATCTCGTCCTTGCGCGGAGGCGCGGCCGCCAGCACAATCTGGCCGCCCAGATGATCGCTCGCCTCGTAGACGGTCACGTCGTAGCCGCGCTTGGCCGCCACGCGCGCGGCCTCCAGACCGGCGATGCCACCGCCCACCACGGCGATCTTCTTGTCACCCTCGCCAGGCTTAATGGCGATGGTCGCCTCGTCGCCGTTCTCGGCGTTGAGCACGCACGAGATGTACTTGCGGTTTTGAATCGCGTCGACACAGCCCTTATTGCAGTTGAGGCACTCGCGAATGGGCTCGCCCGTGGCGGCCTTCAGCGCAATGTCGGGGTCGCACATGAGCGAGCGGCCATAGGCGATGATGTCGGCCGCGCCGTCTTCCAGAATCTTCTCGCCGGCCTCGACCGAGACAACACGACCGACGGTTGCCACCGGCACGGAGACCAGGGCCTTGACGCGCTCGGCCACGGGCAGCGTCCAGTTGTAGGGCATGGCGCCCATGGGCGGAATGGTGTCGCCCATGTTGCCGGTGTGGTTGGCCTGCGCGACCTGGATCATGTCGATGCCCGCACCCTCGAGCATCTTGGCAAATTCGCAGGCCTCGTCGGGCTGCAGGCCGCCCTTGCCGCGCGGCGTGCCGTCGGGGTTCTCCATGATCACGGGGAGCTTGTACTCCACCATCAGCTCCGGCGCGGCCTCCTTAATGGCAGCGACGACCTCCAGCGCATAGCGAACGCGGTTCTCGAACGAGCCACCGTACTCGTCGGTGCGTTTGTTGAGGATGGCCGAGCACAGCGAGCCCACCAGGCGGTCGCCGTGGACCTCGATGGCGTCGATGCCGGCCTGCTGCGCGCGAGCGGCCGAGGCGGCGATGGCCTCCTTAATCTGGGTGAGCTGCTCTACGCTCGCCTCGTTCACGAAGTGCTGCATATCGTGGTGCAGCTTGGCATAGGCCTGTTTGCGGATCTCGTTGGACTCGGCCATCTTGGCGGCAAAGGTCTCCTCGTCACCGGCGGCCTTGGCTTCCTGCGCGGCCTTGGCGGCGGCCATGGATCCCATGACCATGCGGCCGACGCCG
Organism: uncultured Collinsella sp.; assembly: GCA_900546525.1. Lineage (GTDB taxonomy): Bacteria > Actinomycetota > Coriobacteriia > Coriobacteriales > Coriobacteriaceae > Collinsella. The sequence continues at coordinate 7,010 of URDE01000077.1, read as the reverse complement.
GGCACGTCGTACTCGGGGTGGAACAGCTGCAGCGCGACCTTGGCACCGTGCTTGTGGACGGCGTCGGCCAGCGCCTTAAACGTGGGGATCTGGGCGTCGGTCGCCAGCTTGGGCGTGGGGCTTGCGGTCATAACGGGAGCGACGTCGCCGATGACGATGTAGCTCACGCCGCCACGGGCCAGGCGCTCGTAAAAAGCCAGGCTACGCTCGCCAATGGAACCGTCGCGCTCCTCGTAGCCGGTGGTCAGCGGCGGGAACATAATGCGGTTCTTGAGCTCAAGGGGGCCAACCGTAATGGGCTGGAGCAGCTTGGATGCAGGTGCGGTCATGGACATTCCTCTCTTGTAGGCGCGGCGGCGATGATGCCACGTAGTTGTCTAGAGGATATGACATGGGGGTACAGCGGCACAACGGAAATCGGCGAATATCAGGTGACGGCAGGTGGATGGGGCGGGGCGGCCCGTCGGTTTGTCTCAATCTGTAACAGTTACTCGGCAAAAACCGGGTCTTACTGTTACAGATCAAGACAAACGGGAGCGGTCCGTCGGAAAATCTCAATCTGTAACATCTAGGCCCACTTTTGGCCCCTACCTGTTACAGATCGGGACAACGGGAACCGTCCCAACAAAATGTCTCGATCTGTAACATCCATCGGCCAAAAACGACCCCAGGTGTTACAGATCAAGACAAACCAAACCCGCCTGCTAGAAAATCTCAATCTGTAACAACAACTCGGCAAAATCCGTCCCTCGTGTTACAGATTTAGATAAACAAAGATCGTCCTGCCGAAACATCTCGATCTGTAACACCTAGCCGCCCAAATCGGGTCCAGATGTTACAGATCGAGATTTTGTTTGGGAAGTTGAGAACTGGGTCGAAAACATTGATCCGCAATAACAAAAAAGCTCGCCGGCTAGGCCGACGAGCTGCAAGTTCTTGGTCGCGGGGGCAGGATTTGAACCTACGACCTCCGGGTTATGAGCCCGGCGAGCTACCAGACTGCTCCACCCCGCAATGTCTGGGCGCCTCATGTGCGCAAGAAAGAATACTACGCGGGAGTTCGGTAAACGGCAAGGAAAATCTCGTAGAGCATAATTCCTTCATATTTAAACCCCTCAGCCCATATCACTGTAACCGAATCGCAGCCGAGCGCCGTCGACGGCGCGTATACAATGGTGCGCGTCCTTTTATGCCAACACTGGGAGTAGACATGCTGCTCGCTATCGATATGGGAAACACGCAGACGGCCATGGGCCTGTTTGACGGAGACGAGCTGGTGCAGTCGTGGCGCATGCCCACCGACCGCTCCTATACCGCCGACGAGATCCATGTGCGCCTGATGGGTTTCTTTAAGATGTACGGCCTTTCGCTCGACGCGGTCGACGCGATCGCCTTTGCCGGCGTGGTGCCGCAGCTCTCGCGCGAGTGGCACGCCGTGGCCGACCGCATTGCCGCGGACGCCATCGTCATCGGGCCGCAGACGGCCGCCGTAACCAAGCTGCGCGCGGCGCGCCCCCAGGCCGTAGGTGCCGATCGCGTCGCCAACGCCGTTGCGGCCGAGACCTTCTACGGCGCCCCGGCAATCGTGGTGGACTTTGGCACCGCGACCAATATCGACGTCATCGATAAGGACGGTTATTACATTGGCGGAGCGATCGCGCCGGGCATCCGCATCTCCATGGACGCGCTTGCCGCCCGTGCCGCCAAGCTCGCCAGCGTTCCGCTCGAGGCGCCGGAGCACGCCATCGGCCGCGATACCGAGGAGTGCATCAAGGTCGGCGCCGTAACGGGCGCCGCCGCCATGGCCGAGGGCCTGGTCGCGCGCATGAAGCGCGAGCTGGGCCGCGAGGACGCCACCGTTATCGCCACGGGCGGTCTCGCCGGCATCGTCGCCGATTCGACCGATGCCTTCGACGTGGTCGACGGGCAGCTCACCATCAAGGGCATCTGCGAAATCTACCGCCGCATGCAGGAGCTGGGGTAAGACGGGGCTTAAGTCGAGTACGAGCGGCGAACTAGGCAACGCATCGGTCCTATTCCTCAAAAACGAAAATTTTTCAATTTTGAGGAATAGGACTTTCTGCTACGCCTCGCCGCACAGCCACCTCGCCAGGTCCACGATCTGCACCCCATCGCGGTCCGTGGCCTCATGATGCGTGCGGGCGAGAATCATCTTGGGATACGCATCGCCAATGCTCAGCAGTGGCGAAATCTCGCGTTCAAATGTCTTATCCGAGCTGATGTCGTCGCTCACCTGAATGTAGAGTTTCTCGCTCCGCTTGATTGCTACAAAGTCTATTTCCTTTTTATAGAGTACACCGACGTATACCTCGTATCCGCGGCGCAGCAGCTCGATTGCCACCATGTTCTCGTATACGCGGCCCCAGTCCATATCACGTGTACCAAGAAGCGCATATTTAAACGCATGGTCCGCCAGATAGTACTTCTCGCCGCTCTTAAGGTATTTTTTGCCGCGTATGTCGTACCGACGAACTTTATAGAAGGCAAACGCATCGCACAGGTACCCCATGTACGTGCCGACCGTCTTGTTCGTAATCTTTAGCCCATCCGCATTTAATGCATCAGTAATGTTGCGTGCCGACGTAATGTTGGAAACGTTGTCCATCATGTAATCGGCAATGCGTAGCAGCGCCGATTCGTTTCTCACGTTATGCCGCTGCACGATATCCCTCACGATGAGCGTCTTAAAGACGTTGGAGAGATATTGATAGCGCTGCTCCTGCAGTGGATAAGGGTAAGAGCCGGACATACCGCCGGTTCTCGCGTACTCATCGAAGTCGCGGTCGACCTCGCCCTCATCGCCATAGAGACGATACTCCTCAAACGAGAATGGGAAAACCTCGATCTCGAAGGTGCGCCCCGTAAAGAGCGTCGACAGATCGCTCGACAGCAAAAAGGCATTCGATCCGGTGATGAAGATGTCGTACTGCTCGGATGCATGAAGGCTGTTGATCGCACGCTCAAAACCGTCGCACATCTGAACTTCATCGATAAGCAGAAAGTTTTGCTTGCCGAGCACTCGATGATCTTTTACATAGGCGAGCAACGCGTGATACTCGAGCAGGCTCTCGAACTCATCGAGGTTGTAGTTGATATGGATGACATTCGAATTGGACAGATTTGCCTCCACGTAATCGCGGAGGGCCTCGAGCAATTTTGATTTACCGCTACGGCGGATGCCCGTGATGACTTTGATGTCCGGCACGCCAATAAGGCTCGTCAACGTGTCCATATATGACGTTCTATCGATGAGTTTCATTGGGACCCCCTCGCGGTCTTTTATCGCTATTCCTCAAAATCGAAAAATTTTCAGTTTTGAGGAATAGGATCTGTAACGAATATACCTCGCGAAAGGCCGAGCTGGCTTAATCCTATTCCTCAAAAACGATAATTTTTCAGTTTTGAGGAATAGGACCGACGCGGCCATTCTCTCGGGTCACACAGAAGCCCTCCCCGGTGCAGGCCGAAGAGGGCTTCGTTGTCATCGTTATCTTTGAGCGCTGGCGCCCCGCGTTACAGCCCGCGAATCCGTACGGCCTCGGGCGGAAACTCCTGCTCGCCGGCATCGGTCTTGATAGTCGCGCGGCCCCAGATGTCCAGGCCCGCAAACACGCCGACCGCAAGCGGCAGGCCGTTGGGCGACACCGCCGCAACTTGGCGGCCCAGCAGCGGCACCATATCGAAATACTCGCCCAACACGGGGGCCAGCGGACCGGCAGCGCCCTGCGGCGTGTTGGCAACAGCCGCCCAGGCGTCCACGCGGGTCAGCACGGCGGCAGCCAACTCCTCGACCAGCGCTTCGTCGGCCGCATCCACACCGAGCTCGCTCAGCGCCGAACGTTCAATATCCACCGTCACGGCACCGAACATGCCCGCAGCACCGGCGCCGCCGTTGACGGCGACGCGCGCGAACGACGTCTCAAACGCAGGCGCGCCGCACACGATATTGCTCGGCCACTCAATGCCCACCTTGCCGACAAGGTCCAGGCCCGGCGTCGACGCTGTGCCCACGAGCGCGTCCATCATGCCCATCGCCGCCACAAACGGCAGGCCGTGGAAGGCATGCATGTTCACGTCCGGGCGCACGACCAGCGAAAACGTCAACGACGTCTCGCCCGCGCTCCAAGCGCACCAGCCCGCGGACGCACCCTCGCGGCCCGCGTCGCGCGCGGCGTCAAGCTCGGTGCCAACGGCCACAGCATTCATCTCAATCATCTACATACGCCCCAATTCGCCCACGATATGGCCTACGCGGTCCTCGGGCTCCTTGACCTCGACGCCGTTGTAGCGGAAGAACCGCGCCGGGTCGTGCATCAGATCCTCGAGCGGCACCAGTACAAAGTCGCGCTCGCCAATGAGCGGATGCGGCAGGCGCAGCTTTTTGCCGCCATGGATCTCGCCGTCCATCCACAGCAGGTCCAGGTCGATGGTGCGCGGACCGTTGACCTTGGCCTTCTTGGAGCGGTCGCGCCCCAGCTCAGCCTCGATCTTCATAAGCTCGTCGAGCAGCACCAGCGGCGCCAGCTCGGTCTTGATCTCGATGACGGCGTTGGCAAACGCATCTTGGCGCATCTCGTAGGCCGGCTCGCTCTCGTAGATGCGCGAGCAGTTGGACACGCAGGTGAGCGGAATCTCGGCGATCATGTCGCGTGCGGCGCGGATGTTGTCGCAACGATGCCCCAGGTTGGAGCCCACGGCCACAAACGCACGGCGCGGTTGCGGCTTGGCGACAGCCCAGTAACCGTTCAGGAACTGCGCAAAGCCGGTAACGTCGTGCACGCGCACGATGTTGGCACCGGCCTGGATAGCGCCCAGGCACACGCCAAACGTGGCGGCATCGCGCGCGGCCGCCTCGGTCACGCTCGAGACGGCGCCCACAAAACGCTTGCGCGACACGGCGCACATGAGCGGATAGCCCAGCGACGCCATCTTGGCGGTCTCGCGCTGGATGACGATGTCCTCGTTAGCCGTCTTGCCAAAGCCCGGGCCGGGATCGATGCAGATGCGGTCGCGCGACACGCCGGCATGGATGAGCGTGCGGGCCTGGTCGGACAGAAAGCCCATGACGCGGCGCATGATGGGCGCCGAATCGGGCAGGGTAAAGCGGCGGAGCTGAGAGGTGGGCACGTAGGCCTCCTCGCGGCGGGCGCTGCGGCGCATCATGGCGGCCAGGTGGTCATTGGGCTCCGACGCGGGCTCAGGGGTCGTGGCGGCCTCGGCGACAGGGGCGGCCTCTTCGGCGGCCGATGCCTCCTGCTTCTGCTCGTCCGTGGGCTCGGGCGCGGGTTCCGGATCGCCAAACGGCAGCGAGGGCTGCACCACGACCCCCGGCAGCTTGGCCTCCGTCTTGGGCTCGCCCAGCAGCTTGCCACGGCGACGGCGGGCAGGCTTCTCGGCCTCGCGCGCAGCCTCGGCAGCCGCCTCGCGCGCCTTCTCGGCAACAAACGCCGCGGCCGAGGTATCGAGCTGCACCGTCGCATGCGTGCGGGTGGGCGCCGCGATCTCGCCGGCGTGCATCACGATGACACCGCAGGTGCTCGTCGCGACAAATTCGACCATCTTGGGGTCGGTGAAGCCCGTCACGTCGTTGACGATCGAGGCGCCGCAGCGCACGGCAGCCTTGGCAACCGCCACGTTGCGCGTGTCGATCGAGACGATGGCGCCCTCTTTGGCCAGCGCGCGCACCACGGGCAGCACGCGGCGCGCCTCCTCGTCGGGGTTGACCGGGGTAAAGCCAGGACGCGTGGACTCGCCGCCCACGTCGATGATGTCGGCACCGGCGTCGAGCATCGCCAGGCCGTACTCGATGGCGGCATCCGGGTCGAAGTGCTCCCCGCCATCGCTAAACGAATCGGGCGTCACGTTGAGGACGCCCATGATGCGCGGGCGGTCAAAGCTGAGCTCGTACTTTCCGCACCGCCATGTCTTGCTATCGTTCGCCATGAACATCCTCCTAAAATGCCCGCGCCGCCGCGCTCGGGCGCGGGCGGCGGGGTCGCTTTGCAATCAGTCTTTCTATTGTATCCGCGCACACGGGCTAGAACGCAAACGCGGCCGCGATGTCGCAAGAAATCAGCAGGTCGGCATTTGCATCCTGATCGGTGGGAGCAAGATTGCAAATGGCCAGCGTATCGCCGGTAAAGTAGCGCGTAAGGCCCGCCGCCGGATACACTACGAGCGAGGTCCCGCCCACGATGAGGGCATCGGCCGCGGCGATGGCGGCAACGGCACCAGTCAGCACGCGCTCATCGAGCGGCTCCTCGTAGAGCACCACATCGGGCTTAATGCGCCCACCGCATGCAGGACACACGGGCACGCCCGCGGCGTCCTCGTGCTCGCGCGCGCAAATCCACTCGGCGCTATAGACCGCGCCACACGACTGGCAAATGTTTCGATGGACCGATCCGTGCAGCTCAAACACACGCTGCGAGCCGGCCATCTGATGCAGACCGTCGATATTTTGCGTCACCACGGCATTTAGCTTTCCGGCGCGCTCCAGCTCGGCCAGCTTGGTGTGGCAGCGGTTGGGCTTGGCGCCAAGCGCGATCATCTTGGTGCGGTAGAAGTCGAAGAACTCGGCCGGATGCGCCTCATAAAAGCTATGCGAGAGCATGGTCTCGGGCGGATAGGCAAACTGCTGGTGATACAGGCCGTCCACGCTGCGGAAATCGGGGATGCCACTCGCCGTGGAAACACCCGCGCCACCAAAGAAGACCACGCGCTTGTGGGTGCCGAACAGCTCTTCCAGCGCGGCGGAGGCCTGCTTGGGATCCGTTATTGCCTGCGTCATATGAGTCCTCCGTCCTTGTTGGTCGGATGGCGGCGGGCGCTTGCCCGGCGCGCAGCCTTTGGGTCGACACGCGCGGAGCCCACCACCGCCCCTGTTGCGCTAATCTTAAGCCTGCCAACCCCGTCGAAAGGACACCATGCCTCAGACTTACACTTTCGCCTCGTGGAACGTCAACGGCCTGCGCGCCGTGCTCAAAAAG
>URDE01000076.1:0-8796 GCA_900546525.1 uncultured Collinsella sp. | reverse complement strand
CACAGCATGGCTGGAAGGAATACGTGCGCGGCAACGAGTTGCTTGTCAACACGATTCCTAAGGTGCAGTTCACGCTCATTTGCGCCGATGAGCACGTCGACGGCATTGTCGACATCATCTGCAGCGCCGCCCGCACCGGCGCCGTCGGAGACGGCAAGATTTGGGTCGAGCCGGTCGAAGAAGTTATCCGCATCCGTACTGGCGAACACGGCCCTTCTGCGGTTTAGGACAATCTTTCGACTGACGGGCGTGCCTCTCTTGGGGCGCGCCCGTTCTCGTCTACAATATCGTGCAGACGAAGGAGAGGCATGCCCATGATCAAGATGTTTGCGAGTGACTTAGACGGAACGCTGCTGAACGCCCTGCACGAGGCAGATGGGACCATCCGCCGTGCCATTCGCGAGCTGACCGAGGCTGGCCTGCATGTGGTTCCCGCGACCGGGCGCTCGACGCTGCCGATTGGCGAGCATGGTTTTACGGGCCTGGCGCTTGACGCCTGCTGCTCCAATGGGTCCATCGTGCGCGACAGCCATGGCGAGGTGCTCAAGACCTGGACCATCGACCCACAGGTCACCGAGGAGCTGCTCAAGGCGTTCCCGGACATTTGCTTTGATTGCTCCACGCCCGATGGCATGTTCTCGAGCGGGTCGTTCGAGATGCACCAGGCGGGCTTTAAAAAGGACAGCCCCATCAAGCGCATCGTGATGCGCGGTATGCGTGCACGTGGCGGGTATCACGAGGAGCAGTATTTCGACCAGTCGATCGGTGACATCCTGCGCCACGATGTGTGCAAGATCAACTGCCGCGTGACCTCGCCCGAGCTGGAGCGCGACCTTAAGGCATATTTGGCCGAGCGCTCGGACCGTGTAGTCAACGCGCCGTTTGACCCGGTGATGTTTGAGATCACGGACGCGGCGTGCAACAAGGGCGAGAGTGTGTCCTGGCTGGCGGGCTACTACGGCATTGCCGAGGACGAGGTCGCGGTCTATGGAGACGGCGGCAACGACATTGCCATGCTCAAGCGTTTCCGTCACAGCTACGCGACCAAAAACGCTAGCGATGCAGCTAAAGCCGCCGCGAGCGCGACTATCGGCAGCTGCATGGTCCACGCCGTCCCCAGACACATGCTCGCCACCATGCGCAAGCAAAACTCCCGCACCGTCATCGAATAATGTGACAAAGGGACAGCCCCTTCGTCACAGGGGGTCTGTTCTCTTGGAATACGAACATATATTCGTATATATAACTAGGCTCTGGTAGAATCGGTATCGTTGACGGCAGTTCCATGTGCCGGGCAGTGTCCTCCATCTGATGGGAGGTGATGCCCATGACCGATTTGATTGATTTCGTGAGGCTTCTGACTGCTTTGGTCTCGTTCTTCACGGCGCTTGTCGGCCTTTCCGAGGCACTCAAGCAGCGTTCGAAGCGCAACAGAAGGGGTCGCCGCCGCTAAGGCGTTGACCCCCTAATGCAAACAACGGCGCTGCCCAGCTAGCTACAACTTGGGCTGCCGTCGACACTATTCTACCCACGAATGACATTTTGGACAATTGGTAATGCCGCTTCAAAAGCCAGGCACAACTGGCACAACCTAGGCGGCCGCTGAATGTGGCAAAGGGACCGTCCCTTTGTCACAACCCAAATATTGCCTTTACGTGTTGATGCACACGGTGTGCAATAATACTCGCACTGTGCAATAGCGCACAGGCTGAGTAACAAGGAGGACGCTTGTCCCAGCTCGAGAAATGTGATCGCCGGTCCCTTCGCTCGCAGCGTGCCCTTCGCCAGGCACTTGCCAGCGAGCTTGCCGAAAGCGGCGACCTTTCGCGCATTAATGTCGCGTCGCTCACCGAGCGCGCTGGCCTTACGCGACGCACGTTCTATTCGCACTACCGCGATATCCCCGACTTTATCAATCAAATCGAGGATGGCTTGCTGGCCGAGATCCGTGAGCGCATTGAGCTCATTACTGCAGCTCAACTGCCCGATCTTTATCACAACATCGATGAGCTCGAGCCGGCGCCCGGTTCGGTTGAGTTGCTGCGCTACCTTGCGGCCAACCGCGATTTGATCGGATCGCTGCTGGGCCCGGGCGGTGACCAGGCTTTCATTAAAAAGATTATCGACACCGCGCGTGAGGCCGTGGTGCCCCGTGCGCAGACGGGCATTTTGGGCCTGGCGCTGGGCACGTTCTTTGACTACTACGTCACCTACGTCGTGAGTGCCGAGGTCGGTCTGATTCAGCGCTGGTTTGAGCGTGGGCTCACCGAATCGCCCGAAGCCATGGCGCGCATTATGACGGTCATCGCCTTTGTGCGTCCCGGTGACCTATATGGCCAACCCATCGATATCAACGTGCCGGAATACGGCATGAAGCTATTGAACCTGCAGCTCGAGGACACGGCCGACACCGCCGCAGCCGTCGAGTCCAACAACTAAGAGGAGAGACAATGAGCAAACTCGTCGAGGGCATCAAGGACCGCATGGTCGCTGCCGCACGCGAGGCCGCGCCCGCCGTGGTGGACGCCGCGCAGAAGGCCGCGACCGCGGCTGCCGAGAAAGTTGCCGAGGCAGTTGCCGATGCCAAGAACGCGGCAGGGGAGACGTCCGTCGCTAGCGAGCCCGCTACCGCCACTGAGCCCGTAGCCGTCACCCGCGCCCCCGAAGGCGCGATCTTCAACCCCGAGAACGCTCGCGGCAACCTGCACCTGGGCATCGACGTGGGCTCCACCACCGTTAAGCTCGCCGTGCTCAACGACGACAACCAGATTGTCTACGCCAAGTACCAGCGCCACCACACCGACGTCCGTGCCTGCGCCCGCGACCTGTTCGAGGGCGCTGCGACCGTGCTGCCGACGGCCCAGATGACCTGCGCCATTACCGGCTCGGGTGGCCTGCTGCTGTCTCAGTGGCTCGACCTGGAGTTTGTCCAGGAGGTCATCGCCAGCAAGCGTGCCGTCGAGACCTTCATCCCGGCCACCGATGTCGCTATCGAGCTGGGCGGCGAGGACGCCAAGATCATCTACTTTGACAACGGCATCGAGCAGCGCATGAACGGCACCTGCGCCGGCGGCACGGGCGCGTTCATCGATCAGATGGCAACCCTGCTGCACACCGACGCGAGCGGCCTCAACGAGCTCGCCGCCAACGCCACCACCATCTATCCCATCGCCAGCCGCTGCGGCGTTTTTGCCAAGACCGACGTCCAGCCGCTGCTCAACGAGGGCGCCCGCCCCGAGGACGTGGCTGCCTCCATCTTCCAGGCTGTCGTGACCCAGACCATCTCGGGCCTGGCGTGCGGCCGTCCCATCCGCGGCAACGTCGCCTTCCTGGGTGGCCCGCTGCAGTACCTCTCCGAGCTGCGCCACCGCTTCTACCTCACGCTCAACCTGGACGAGGAGCACCGTATCGTGCCCCAAAACGCTCACCTGTTTGTGGCGAGCGGCGCCGCCATGGCGCACGAGTCCAATAAGCTCAGCACGTTCCCACAGCTCATCGATGCCATCGATGCCCTGGGTGATACGCAGGGTGCCGAGGTCGAGCGCCTGGATCCGCTCTTTGCCACCGACGAGGACTTCGCCGAGTTCAAAACCCGCCACGACCAGGAAGTCGTCCCCAAGGGCAAGCTCGACGGCTACACCGGCCGCGTGTTCATCGGCATTGACGCCGGCTCCACCACCATGAAAGCCGCGCTCGTGGGCGAGGACGGTCAGCTGCTGCACACCTGGTACGGCAACAACAACGGCGACATCCTGGGCACGGCCAAGGTCATCATGGCCGATTTCTACAACCACATTCCCGCCGGCTGCACCATCGGTCACGTGACCACCACGGGCTATGGCGAGGCGCTGCTCATCGAGGCCCTCAAGGCCGACTCCGGCGAGATCGAGACCGTCGCGCACCTGCGCGGCGCCAAGGCGTTCCTGCCCGGCGTCGAGTTCATTCTGGACATTGGCGGCCAAGACATGAAGTGCCTGCGCGTCAAGGACGGCGTTATCGAGCACATCATGCTCAACGAGGCTTGCTCGTCGGGCTGCGGCAGCTTTATCGAGAGTTTCGCCGTGTCTATGAACATGGACGTGCGCGCGTTCGCTAACGCTGCCATCCATGCCAAGGCCCCGGTCGACCTGGGCAGCCGCTGCACGGTCTTTATGAACTCGCGCGTCAAGCAGGCGCAAAAGGAAGGCGCCACGGTGGGCGACATCGCGGCCGGCCTGTCCTATTCCGTCATCAAGAACGCCCTGTTCAAGGTTATTAAGCTGCGCGACCCCAAAGAGATCGGCAGCCAGGTGATCGTTCAGGGCGGCACCTTTATGTCCGACGCCACGCTGCGTGCGTTTGAGCAGCTCACCGGCGTTCACGCCGTGCGTCCCGACATCGCCGGCTGCATGGGCGCCTATGGTGCGGCCCTGCTCGCCCGCGATCGCGCCGGCGCGAACGGCACCTCGACCATCCTTTCGGCTGAGGACATCGCGCACCTTACCGTGACGCAAAAGCACGTCCGCTGCGGCCGTTGCTCCAACAACTGCCAGCTCACCGTCAACGATTTTGGCGGCGGTAGGCGCTTCATTACCGGTAACCGCTGCGAGAAGGGTGCCGGCCACAAAAAGCAGAAAACCGAGGCCCCCAACCTCTTCAAAAAGAAAAACGAGCTGCTCTTTAACCGTGAGGTGCTGAGCCCCGACGAGGCCCCGCGCGGCACCGTCGGCATCCCGCGCGCGCTCAACATGTACGAGAACTACCCCTTCTGGCACGCGTTCTTTACGCGCCTGGGCTTTAGCGTGCAGCTGTCCGACCAGTCGAGCAAGAAGACCTACCAGGCGGGCATCGAGTCCATGCCGTCCGAGAGCGTGTGCTATCCGGCCAAGATGAGCCACGGCCACGTGATGAACCTCATCGACCGTGACGTCGACTTTATTTGGATGCCGTGCGTGCGCTGGGAGCGCAAAGAGGACCCGACTGCCGGTAACTGCTATAACTGCCCCATCGTCATGAGCTACCCCACGGCGCTGGCGCTCAATATCGACGAGATCCGCGAGCAGAATATCGAGTTCCTGTATCCGTTTGTGCCCTATCACGATAAGACCGAGCTCAAGCGCCGTCTGTACCAGGTGCTCGCCGTCGACCGTGTGGCCGATGCTGAGGCCGGTCGCGGTCGCGTGCGCGGTCCTAAAATCACGCGCTCCGAGGTCGATGCCGCCGTCAACGCTGCCTTTGAGGCCGATGCGCGTTTCCACGAGGACATCCAGACCATGGGCGAGGAGGCCCTTAAGTGGGTCGAGGACCACGGCGGCCACGGCATTGTGCTCGCCGGCCGTCCTTACCACAATGACCCCGAGATCAACCACGCCCTGCCTGAGCTTATCTCGAGCTTTGGCTTTGCGGTCTTTACCGAGGATTCGCTCGCGCATCTCGTGAAGCCCGAGCGCCCGATCCGCGTCGTCGACCAGTGGATGTACCACAGCCGCCTGTACGCCGTCGCCCGTTTTGTGACGATGCGCAACGATCTGGACCTGATCCAGCTCAACTCCTTCGGCTGCGGTCTCGACGCCCTGACTACCGATCAGGTGCAGGAAATCCTGGAGGCCAGCGGCAAGATCTACACCGTGCTCAAGATCGACGAGGTGTCCAACCTGGGCGCCGCGCGCATCCGCATCCGCTCGCTCATGGCCGCGCTTAAGGACCAGGAGGCTGAGCGCTTGGCCGAGGCCACGGCCGCGGGCGAGGCCTACGAGCAGGGTGATGCCGCGCCGGTGGCGCCCTCCACGGACGCCCCCGCGTTCGCGAGCCGCAAGTACACGTTCGAGGCGCAGCGTGAGAGCGCATCGACCGCGTGGCCCAAGGTGCCCTTTACCGAGCAGATGCGCGAGGAGGGCTACACCATCCTGTGCCCGCAGATGGCGCCGATCCACTTTGACCTGGTCAAAGAGGTGTTCCGCGGTGCTGGCTACAACTTGGAGCTGCTGCCCTCGACTGACCACGATGCCGTCGAGGCCGGCTTGCGCTACGTGAACAACGACATCTGCTATCCGTCGATTCTGGTGACGGGCCAGATCATGGAGGCCATCGAGAGCGGTCGGTACGACCTCTCCAAGACGGCTGTGGTTATCAGCCAGACCGGCGGCGGCTGCCGTGCCACCAACTACATCGCACTCATCCGCAAGGCCCTGCGCGAGAGCGGCCACCCCGAGATTCCGGTGATCTCGCTTTCGGCAGTGGCGCTCGGCGAGGACAACCCCGGCTTTAAGATTACGCCGGCGCTGCTTAAGCAGGCAGTCTACGCGGTGCTCTTTGGTGACGTGATGATGCAGATGCTCTACCGCTGCCGTCCGTACGAGGCCACGCCCGGTGCCGCCAACGCGCTCTACGAGGAGTACATGGCGCGTGCCCGCAAGCTGGCGCCTAAGTTCAACCGCCACAACTACACCAAGCTGTGCCGCGAGGCCATCCGCGCGTTCGACACCATGCCGCTCGTGGGCGAGGGCACCAAGCCGCGCGTGGGCGTGGTCGGCGAGATCTTGGTCAAGTTCCACCCTACGGCCAACAACCACGTGGTTGACGTTATCGAGCGCGAGGGCTGCGAGGCCGTGGTGCCGGGCCTACTCGACTTCTTCCTGTACTCCATGAGCAACGCCGAGCTGCAGAAGGACGAGCTGGGAAGCTCCGTTACCACGCGCACTGGTATGCAGGCGCTCATCAAACTCGTGGACTGGATGCGTACGCCGGTGGAAGAGATGCTCGAAAAGTCCCGCCGCTTTGAGGCGCCCGAGCGCATCGGCACCATGGCCGACAAGGCCCGCACGGTGCTTTCGGTGTGCAACAACATGGGCGAGGGCTGGCTGCTCACGGCCGAGATGCTCGACCTAATCGACCATGGCGCGCCCAACATCATCTGCACGCAGCCCTTCGCGTGCCTGCCCAATCACGTGGTGGGCAAGGCCGTGATCAAGGAGCTGCGCCGTCAGCATCCCGAGAGCAACATCGTTGCGGTGGACTACGACCCCGGTGCATCTGAGGTCAACCAGCTCAACCGCATTAAGCTCATGATCAGCGTGGCCAAGGAAAACATGCGCGCCGGCAAGGGCTTTAAGCTCGAGAAGGTGGCGCCGCTCGCGATGGACGAGGTCACCGGCCAGATGCGCGCTCATGACGGCTGCGCGAGCTGCGGACCGGCCAGCGAGGACGTCGTGGCGTCGGTCGCCAAGCGTCTGGGACGCGGCATTAAGAAGTAGACGGTCTGCTATGGGCTGGATATGAGACAAGCGGGTGGTAGCCGTACCGGCTACCACCCGTTTTTGCTGGACATATGTTGCGCAAACGCCCTGACTATCGCCCTTTGCGAACTCAGATTTCAGAAGTATGCGGCAAAATCTGAATAGGCCGAGCACACCGGATATATCCAAGCCCTGTACCTGTGGTTTTATTGGCGGAAAACCGGGGTGTGCTCAAGGGTTCCGGAATTTGCCGCATACTTCCGCAAACGACGTCTCGGTGGCACAAAAAATCGCCCTCGAAACCCTGAGATAATGAACAGGTGTAGCCGTTCGCGGCAAAATACCGTCCGTTTATAGAACCCACCCCCATCGCGCGTCATCCTTACGGTTGAATAAATACACATCTATGGAATTACGTAAGAGAGGACCGTTCCATGAGCTACAAGACCGTTTGTGTTGCCGGTGGCGGCGTGTTGGGAAGCCAGATTGCCTTTCAGGCTGCCTACTGCGGCTTTGATGTGACGATCTGGCTGCGCAGCGAGGGCAGCATCGGCCGCACACAGCCCAAGATCGATCATGTGCGCGAGGAGTACATCGCGGCAATCGAGGGCATGGCGGATGGCACAGGCGAGTGGTGCGCCGGTATCGCCGATAGCGGCCAGCCCTTCGACAAGGAGGCGGCACTCGCCGCCGTCGAGCGTGCCTACTCCACGCTCAAGCTGGAGCTCGATCTTGCCAAGGCCGTAGCCGATGCCGACTTGGTCATCGAGTCTATGGCCGAGGACACCCAGGCAAAGATCGACTTCTACAAAAAGCTCGCCCCGGTTCTCCCGCAAAAGACCGTCGTCGTGACGAACTCCTCTACGCTGCTGCCGAGCACCTTTGCCAAGTACACTGGTCGCCCCGAGAAGTACCTGTCGCTGCACTTTGCCAACTCCATTTGGAAGAACAACATGACCGAGGTCATGGCGCAGGACCAAACCGACAAGCGCTACTTCGACGAGCTCGTCGACTTCGCCAACGACATTCGCATGCTTGCCCTGCCCGTCAACAAGGAAAAGAACGGCTACCTGCTCAATTCCATGCTGGTACCATGGCTGCTTTCGGGCCTCGACCTGTATGTCTCGGGCGTGAGCGATCCCAAGAGCATCGACCTCGCATGGACGCGTGGCACCGGCGCCCCCAAGGGTCCGTTCCGCGTATTCGACACCGTGGGCATCCAGACGGCGTACAACATCGTCATGCAGTACCAAAAGGTTCCGGGTCTGGTGAGCCCGTTGCTCAAAAAGATGATGATGCCCTACAACTTTAAGGCCATGGCATCCGTCCTCAAGCAGATGCTCGACGAAGGCAAGCTGGGCGAAAGCTCGGGCGAGGGCTTCTTCAAGTACTAAAAAATGATCCCTCGGGGACGGAGGAAAACGGATCATCGCATTACTGCATCCCCTGTGCGTCTTGCGGCTAACAGCTCCGGCTGCCGCGAGCCTAAGCTAGCCTTAAGAGGCGTTTGTTAAGCTTCGAGTCATAATTGGACAGAGCTTGGCAAGTGCCCTGGAATATGAAGGAAACGGCAGCGATGGAA
>URDE01000075.1:0-8861 GCA_900546525.1 uncultured Collinsella sp. | reverse complement strand
GGTGTTAACAGTGCCGTCCTGAACAAAGTTCTGAAGCTGACGAGGCTGCTGAAGATACTGATCGTAGTCATCGTGCGGGCGGTCGCTCAGATAGATCACGCGCTGGTTAGTCGAGCCACGCAGCGCACAATCGGGCACGTTGAGCTCGTCTACGTACGGACCGTCGATCAGTACATCGATGAGGGGCTTGAGTGTCTCCCACGTATCCGCACCGATCACCTGCGGCAGCTCTTCAAACGTGAATCCGGTGTAAACGAGAATGTCGTCGTAGGCACAGCGGATCGTTGTCAGCAGCTTCACGAGCTCTGGTGCCTGCTCGAGCGGATCTCCACCCGAAACTGTCAGTCGATGCACGCCATGTTCGTGCGCCGTATCGAGCAACATCTGCGCAATCTCATCAACATCGACATCCTGCTCGGGCAGTTGCATCCTAAGCTCGGGCGAGATGCATCCGGCGCAGTGCTTAGAACAGCCGCTAGTCCAGATTGCGATGCGCTCGCCTGGCCCCAGAGAAACGACGGGCGCAAGCATCTGGCTAACGAACATCCGAATAATCCTCGCCGGGGTCGAGCGTACGATATACGGCAGACGTGCGCGCGAGCGAACAGCCACACTCTTCACAGCCATCCCCGACCTTTGCGCGCTCATCGGCAACAAGGTGTAGACGACCACACTCGGGACACTCGACAAACCAGCCCTCAACGCCGGCAGACGGGCTAGCGGCTGGCGTGGCGGGTGCCGCAGCGGGCGCGACGGCCGCAGGCCGCGGCGCAACCGCCGTCTGAACCTGCGTGGGCTGCACCGCAGGAGGCTCCTCCACGGTGACCATCAAACGTAGCTGGGCAAACTCACCAGATGCCGCCGGGATCAGCAGCACGTCACCAGTATGGATCTGCTGGGACACGCCGGGAGCCAAATTAAGAATCTGGCCACCGCGCATAATGGCCGTTCCGTTATTGGAACCCTCGTCGGCAACCAACCAGGTACCCTGTTCAAAGCGAACGCTGGCATGCTGGCGAGATATTGCAAAGTTCGATGCCATGCTGGGAAACGCGTTACGCCCAAGCACGGTCATGCCCGTGAGACGCAGCTGCTCACCCATAGCTGGATCGGCAAGCGTAAGCACAGGAACCGCAGGAGTAGCTGCAGCATTCGCCATGGGTTGCGGCGCGGGCGTCGGCTGTGGCGCGGCAACCGGAGCGGGCTGCGGAACGGGCATGGGGGTAGGCTGCGGCATCGACATGGCCCCGGGCTGCGGCGCGGGCGCAGGCATCGGTTGTGGGGTGGACATCGGTTGTGGCACGGGCGCCGGCTGAGGCATAGGCGCGGGTGCTGGCTGCGGCGCGGGCACGGGAACAGGCTGATACACCTGCTGGGACGCAGACTGTTGAACCTGTGGTGCACCACCCATCGAAGAAGTCGCAGGATAGACGGCGGGCGCTGGACGTTCACCGCTTGGTGCAGCGAAGTCTTGCACCGGAGCAGCAGGCGTCGACGGCACAGGTGCTACGCCGGCGGGACGCGGAGCGCCGCATTCCTCGCACATATCGCGCTCGTCATCATTATCAAAACCGCATTCTGGGCATTCCCATGTCATGGTTTACCTCATTTCCCTTTGCTTAAGCTGACTTGCTTGACGGCGATTACGCAGGCGACGCTCCGCATCTGCGGAAGGCGTGGGCGGCACGTAATCGTGCGGATGGATCTCGACGGCGGCAGCAGGATTCGCGGCCTGCGTGGTCAATCCTGCACCCTCAGCCGGAACGGTTACGCCATAGGCTTTAAGATCCTCTTCGAACTGTTTGTAGAAGTCGCAGAACTCAATCTGGTCCCTATAGACCTTCTCGACAGTCGCTTGATCCTGCGGCTTCATGTCCTTGATGATGGTCGGATTATCAGGATCCTCAGAAAACTCCTCAGGGTTGGCTGCGACAACGCGGATGATGAGTCGATCTCTTTTCGTGCTGCGCAAAAGGGCGATGGCCTTGTTCTGCTTGGTGTCAAACATCAATCGCCAGGGCTTTCCCGAACCCTCCATAACGGCATAGCGAGTAACGTTAATACCGCGAGCAGCCATGACCTCGTTGATAGAACGCTCGATATAGTCGTCTTTCATAGCATTGGCAAGGGCAGCCTCCGCTTCATCGTTTGCAGCATAGACATCTTCGATCTCGTGCAATTGCTTAAGCGGCAGACTCTTTCCGTAACGGTTGTTGGCACGTTCGATGCGCGCACGATACTCTTCATAGACTCGGTGCCGTTCGCTCGATTCATACGTAGCGTTTTTTACTACGTATTCAAAATCATTCATCATCTTCATCGCCGCTAGGCGATCATCGACGCGCGAATCAGGCCCAAGTGCATCAAAAGCGGCGCGAACGCTCTCAAACTTTGCAGAGATACGGTTACGAAGGGAAATATCGAGCGCTTCGTCCTGCATAAGCGGCGTAACACGTCCCGCCCAAGTCTCAAACGCGCGAGCCGCTTCTTCGAGCGACCCTTCCTCTTGTTTAGTTGTTGATTCGGTAAGGTAACGGAGTGCCTTCTTCAGGTCCACTCCGCCGCCGGGACCAACAACATAATTCGTAATTTCCGCGACATGTTGAGCGCGAAGCCGCTCAGCAGTCTGGATAGCCTCAAGTTGAGCTTGCGACTGCTGAACGAACTGCTCTCTATGCGCTTCCGAAACCGTTGAGGGCAACAGGGCGCTAATCTCCCCGAGCAGAGCCGGGATCTTAGCGCGAACCGTTTCGGCATAGCGCATGTTTACCGCTTGCATTCCACTGGGCATATTGCCCAATGCCTCTTGGGAAAAAGCCTCGATACGAGCATTGATCAACCGATCAAAATATGCCGAAACCGAACCATCGGTGTCTTCAATCTTAGAAAGTGCTTTGGCTTTTATCCCAGCTAGAGAGCTCTTATATGACTGAATGGCCGCCTCAACGCGCTCCCGCTCCAAGGCTATGGCCGTCTCAACGCGCTCCCGCTCCAAGGCCCTGGCTGCCTCAGCGCGCTCCCGCTCCCGGTCTTCGCTCCGCTGCGCCCAAACAAACTCATCCTGCTCTCGCGTGGTCATCTTGTTCCACTGTTCCCGCGTGATTCCATATGATGCGCTGAATGAATAGCTCATATCGTTCCCCTGATTGCCGACTTTAATTGACCTATTTCTACCGCCGTCTTGCGCGATTCTGTTGCGCAACATTGGCGAGCGGAAAATTTGTCGATGTTGCGCAACAGAAAGCAGCGGTCGGCGCATATCCTGCTAATGGAAGAAAGGATGAAAGCGCGCCATGACCGGATCCTACGAAGAAGTTCGACTCGTCAAGTTTCATACGCCAGCACTGCTCACCGAGCGCGAGCAGGCTGCGGCACGGCGTCGCTTCTGCACGCTTCTCGTTCCGCCGCAAAAGGGCGGCTTTGGCGGCAACGCCTATGTCCGCCGCGTCCAGAGCGGCGATCGCGCTTTTGAGCTCGCGCTTAAGATGCCGCGCCCCGATGCCCAGCCCGAGCAAGAACAGCTCAACCGAGAAACTTTGGAAGAGGAGTACCGCACGCTCTCCGTCGTATCCAACCTAAGGGGTTTTCCCGATGTCTACGGTTTTGGCTACACGGCAGACGGAACCCCGGCGCTGCTTATGGAATGGGTTGACGGCGTCTCGCTTCTTGATGCACGGCCAGCCCTGAGTGATGGCGCTGAAACCTGCCCCGGTGATATCGTCGCCGCGCTGGGTCTGAGCGTGCTCAAGATCATCTTGTCCACGCAATCGCTCGACACGCCCTTTGTCCACCGCGACCTCTCCATGCGCAACATCATGCTGCGTCACGATCGCATCCCGCTCGAGGAGCAGGTGTCGAGCGGCTATTTTGACATCTGCCTGATCGATATGGGCAGTGCCAAGCTCGTTAAACCGGACTTTTCCTTTACCGTCGACGTCAACGCTTTTCGCGGTGCCACGCCGGCATACGCGGCACCCGAAATGCTGGAGCGGTTTAAGGCCGACCCCGGTGCGCGTGACAATCCCGCCGTCGACATCTATGCGCTGGGAAGCATCCTCTACGAGCTTTATTGCGGACACGCGCCCTTTGAGACAGAGCTCAGACGCTCTGGAGATCACGCGCGCCTCAAGCGCACCATGCAGCCGCAACCCCTTACGCCCGCAACTCCCCGCGAGCAGGGCTTGGTCAACGCGATTATGGCTTGTTTGGCAGTCTCGCAAGACGCACGCCCTTCGGCAAATGAACTCGCGGCGCGCCTTGAGCCTTTCGCCCGTACGGGTGCCCCGCGAAAGCACCGGCCCGTGGCGGATCGCGGCAGCGCTACCGTGCGGGTGGATGACGCCGTCCCCACCCGCACGGTTGCACAGGCGCAGCCCGCGCCTCGGCCAACCCCATCCACCGAGACGGTCCGCAGCGCCGAGTCCATGCGTCGCGCACGCCTTGCCGTCAAACGTCAACGCTCGATGGCACTCACGATGGTGATTGTTGCCCTGGTAGCAATCGTGGTCATACTCGTCCTCGCATCTGCCGGCATGCTTTAACCGGCGGCGATGCCAAGGTCAGCTCATAGACCCTATACAAAAAACGGTGGCGGGCGCAACTCTCAATAAAGCCGCGCCCGCCACCGCCGCCATGCATCGCACGCTGACAATACGAGGTACTAGGAAATCAAAAGCTCAAAGGAATCCGTGATGCGCGTTCCCATGGTAACGGCGCCGTCTCCCGATTCGACTGTGGTATTCAGGTAGTACTTGCCGTTCTTCTTTTTAGGAACACCCGTAACCGTAAGGTCGCAGTCCTCCTCCTCGACAGGAAGCGAGAACTCAAAGCCCTTATTCCTGACAAACGTACCGGTGACGTCCGTGTAGGTGCGATAGTCGTCACCATCGGATTGGGCGACGGTTTTTTCGGCGTTGTAGGTATCGTGGGCATGCAGCGTGGCCGAGATGTCTGCAACCACTTCGCCGGAATCGCTGATGCTCTTAAACGCAATCACAAGGTCGTTTTTGCTCGCGCCGTAGCAAGTATGGCCCCAAGAGTTGCCCGTCTCCTTAAGTGCTCCGCGCCACGTGGTGTTGGCAAAGCTCGTGGGCTTATCGATGTTGAGCTTCGCTGTGCTACCGGAGGTCGTGGTGGTCGACGAGGTCGCATTGCCCGTCGTGGAAGAGCCCTCGGCATTGGAGCTGGCGTCCTCGCCGTTCTTGCTTGCGGTCTTGAGCCCCGCCTTAGCATCCTTAAGGTCGGACTTTGCCTGATCGAGCTCGTCTTGCGTTTTTGTGAGTTCGTCCTTGGAAGATTCAAGCTGCTTCTTGAGCTTTTGAATCTGCTCCGTATTTTGCGGATGAGCCAAACCATATGAGTAGCCCGCCCAGCCGGTTCCCGCACACAAGGCGGCAACGACAATAACGCCGGCGGCGATGGCGGGCGCATACGACTTGCCCAGGCGCTTGCGTGCCAGCTTGTACTCGGCCTTGGCCGTCTTGAGGCTCTCGCGGTCCTGCTCGAGCTGCTCTTCCTCACTGAGCGGCGTAGAACCAAAATCGGCATGGCAGGCAGGCTCAGTTTCCACGTCCTCGATCGTAGTGCCAAAGTCCGACAAGGGATCGACTACACGCGTGGCGTCCGAATCGGATTCGGGCACAGCGGGCTCAAACGCGCCGGGTGCCGCCACCGGCTGCTCGTCTGCTTTCGAGGCAGCATCCGCCTTAGGCAACTCCACCGTTGCCGCCGTAGCGGCCTCGCCGTCGCGCCAAGAAAAGGCAGGGCTCTGTGACACGGTCTGGGGCGTAGTATAGGGATCTTCGGAAACGGGCGCAGTCGACGAGGGCACGGCAAGAGGCGATCCACACTCAGAGCAAAAACTAGCGTCATCGGGCAATAATGCACCGCAATAAGGGCATTCCATAGGGCACAACCTCTCAAAATGTGTCGCTTGCAGCCATCCTGCAACTTGGCGTATATGCCCTATAATGTCTCGATAGTTATGCAAAGCGTTGCGCAACATTTTTCGAGTCGGTACGCTTTGAGCGTAGCCATTTCCTAACATGTTTGCAGTACGTCATTAAAGTTATCTGGGGAGGCAGCCATGGCGGCGGAAACACCGTGCTCGGTCCTCTACAACGACATCCGATCGTTCGGCGGTCTCAAGCATCTCGAGATTGCGCGAATGCTCATTAACGGCAATTCGTATGCAGGCAGTACCCTGCTCGACAAATGCTCTACCAACCGCTCGTACCTCACTCGCTACATCGTCCACCGCGAGCCCGATCAGTGTGCGCCAGGTATCTACAATGACCTTACTGTCTCCACGCTTAACCTTGCCGCCGCCATTAGTAACAAGCTCGGCGGAGGCGACCGCGCCTATCAGGAAATATCCGAGCATTACAGCGGCCCGGCGGCCCAAGGCATGATGTCGGTTCTCGCCGATTATGACCTCGACGACCGCCTCTACGCCAATGCCTTGGGGCGTATCAACAGCTCCGATGACCACGGCCCCCGCGAAAAAAGCACGCTCTTCTTGATGCTCTTTGTGGCAACGGGCGCACTTGCCGACCCCGTTCAAGGCGTGGCCACCGTCGAGCGCTTTTGCGACAGCAAGACGGGCGGGCACTTTGGCACCACCGAAACTACCGTCGGACGTGGCTTTATGGGCAGCCTGGAGCAGCCGCGCACCGTTGCCCCCAACCTCGGCCTGCTCAGGACACATGCCGACAACTGCGTCGACATGCAAATCCATCCCCTCACACGCGATCCGCGCGGCACCGTGATTGGTTCTTTGCCCAAAACCTCGCCCAGCATCACCGATGTGGGCGCCGACGCATCGCGCGAGCATCTTCGCATTTGGCTTGAGGGTGAGCGCTGGTACGCCCAGGGCCTTGGATCGACCAACGGCACGGTGCTCGAATCGGGTGCAGGCGACGGCGATACCGTAATCGAGCCGCCCCGCGACCAACGAGAGCCCGGCAAAGTCTATCCCCCCGTGGAAATCGCTAACAGTGACAGACTTCATTTGGGTCTCTATACAACGTTTCTCGTTATTGTGGACTAGCGCGTAGAGACGTGGGAAACAGGTGTCACTCGTCTTATATCATTTACGTTGCGCGCTGCACTATAAATAGCAATACGAGTCAGCTTATCGGCGAACACGTCTATCATGGGCTTTAATCGATAATCGCGTTCTCGGCGTGAGCACGCGGCCCCACCAAATGAAGGAACGTCTTGGATACCACCAACACCGCCCCTGGCGAAAAACTCATCCGTCTCGACACGTTCGACACCGCCGTGGCAGTCGACCCCAGCGCCGAGGATGATGCCAAGCGACGGTTTATGACGCTTATTCTTCAGACGGCATACCGCGACGGCGGCAATATCGGGCACGTGCTGCGCGCGACCAACACGAGCGGCGAGGTCTTTGCCGTCAAGCTGCTCAAGGACAACGCCATCCTTTCCGGCCAAGCCCCCGATCGCTCCGCCGAGCAAGCGGCTGCGCACCTGACCAACACTGCTGCGCTGTTCGAGGAGTACCGTCATCTGTGCACCGTCTCGCACCTGCGCGGATTTCCGCGCGTCTATGGCTATGGATCGTGCGAGGACGACCCGCTCATCCTCATGGAGTGGGTCGAGGGCACCTCGCTCAAGCAGGCGCTGCCCTTGCTTCCGCACGATGTCTCGGGCGGGCTAACCACCCAGATGGTGGCCGCCGTTGGAAACGCCGTGCTTCGCGCACTCCTGATGACCCAGGGACTCGTAAATCCGGTCGTCCATCGCGACCTGTCGCCCGCCAACATTATGTTCCGTACCACCAGTCGAACGCTCGAGCAGCAGATCGTCGATTGCTCCTTTGACCCCTGCCTCATCGACATGGGCTCCGCGACCATGGCCCTCGGCGATGACACGATCACCCGGCGCGCCGACATCTGGCGCTTTGCCACGCCCGCATACGCCGCACCCGAGATGCTCACGCAGGATATCGAAGGCATCGCGGCCCTTCGCCGCTCGCCCGCCATCGACGTCTACGCACTATCGAGCATTCTGTACCAGCTCTACAGCGGTCGTAAACCGTTCGATGTGGAGTCGACGGGTGCCGCGGCAACCGGCTCGTTCTACCTTATAAAGACCAAGACCAAGCCGGCACCGCTCGAGCCGCGATGCAATGACGACGAGGCACTCGTCCAGATCATCATGAAAGGCATTTCAATCGAGCAGTGCGATCGTCCCACCGAGCAGCAGATGCTCGAGGTGCTCTCGGCATACCTCACCGATGCCGAATCCGAGGGCCGCGAAGGCGCAGAAGACGAGGCCGCGATTGATATCGATTCTGGCACGCACCTTAAGGTCGACGTCGCCGGCGAGCGCGCGCGAGAGATCCTGGAGCAGGCCCGGCACGATGCCATGACCCGCCGCCGCTTTATTATCGGTGGCGTTGTCGCGGCCGTTGCGGGGCTCGGCGTTATCGGGGCGGCAACCCATGGCTTTGGTATCCCCGACTACCTGGACGGCATCCGCAGTTCGCTTGACGACTACACCTGGGATCAGCTGCAGGAGATTTCGCTCAAGATTAAGGCCGCCGAGACCCGTAGCGAAGCATGCGAGATTGCCAAGCGCTACCATCTGCTCGATGACAACGGGCATATCCCCTATCCGTGTACCAAGCGCGTGAGGCTCACCAACGGGCTGCACATCGGCGCGCAGCTTGTGGGCATCCGTCACGACGAGCTTCTAGACGGTACGGGCAAGGCAGGGTTAACGTTTATGTTCGATGCCGGCATTGCCGAGCGCAACGCCGCGGCCCAACCGTTGAGCGCCGGCTGGGCAGATTGCGAGCTGCGGGAATGGCTCGACGGCGACGGCCTTAAGCTGCT
>URDE01000074.1:0-8927 GCA_900546525.1 uncultured Collinsella sp. | reverse complement strand
ATACCCAGACGGCTCAACGAGTCTCCACAACTGGGACACATGGCCCATTTTTGACTGGTCGCCGGGGGACACTCTTCGGCCACTCACTGGGGACGTACGCTGCTGGGGCAGTTGGGGCGACGAGCCGATGATGTCGTGATGCGGGATGGACTGGCGCTTGCTACCGACGATCTTGGTGGGGATTTTGCACCCGCATGTTCCGATTCCGCGCCCGTGGAGGCAGCGGAGTTCACGCCCGATGAGTGCCTCGATGCCTTCGTTGCCACCTTTGGGCTTACAGGGCGCGAGCACGATATTCTTGAAGTCTTGGTCGTTTCGGACTAGAGCGCTCAGGACATTGCCGCAACGCTCTTCCTTTCGCGCTCAACGCTCTACCGTCACATTTCCTCGATTAACAAAAAGACCGGTGCCGCTTCGCGTGTGGCCCCAATCAACTTCTTCTGGTCCTGGACGCCCAAGGACTAGCTAATCCTCCAATAAGTTGCGGTGGAATAGTCCCTAAATCAAAGTCATGGGGCTTTAAACAGGAACTATTCCACCGCAACTGCTGAGGGGACAGACTGCGGCAGCGGCAGAGGCGTTGGCAGCTGTGGTAGTGGCAACGGCAGCTGGCAGGGTGTTTTCCGTCTGCTCGCTACAGCAGCTCGCCGTGGCGGGCAATGTAGCGGCGCTTTGCCAGCTGGGTGAGCGCGATATAGGCGGTAACGATGCCAATGAGCAGCCCAAAAAAGCTCGTGGGCAGCGTCATGAGGCCGAGCGCATCGGCGATGGGGCTTGCCGGCAGCCAGGTGACAAGCGCCAGGCCTAGCACGGTGAGAGCGCACAGTGCCGGCGCGGCGTGGTCACGTGGGCTCGGCAGGCGCGGGGAGCGCAGCATGTGGATCACGAGCGTCTGCGACCACATGGACTCGATAAACCAGCCACTCTGGAAGAGCGCGGCAAAGGTCGCCATACCCGCGACGTTGCCCGTCCCGGAGAGCTCGGACCAGCTTGCGCCCACGGTGGCGGGGCACACCACAAAGAAGAGCGCGGCGAAGGTCACGATGTCAAACAGCGAGCTCACGGGGCCCAGCTCGAGCATAAAGCCCTTGATGGACGCGGCGTCCCAGGAGCGCGGACGGGCGGTCCAGACGTCATCGACGGTGTCCCACGGTAGCGTGATGCACACGATCTCGTAGACGAGCGACAGCAGCACCAGCTGTAGGGCACTCATGGGCAAAAACGGCAAGAACAGGCTCGCGACGGTCACGGACAGCACGTTGCCAAAGTTGGAGCTCACTGTGGTCTTGAGGTACTTGAGCAGGTTGCCGTAGGTGCGGCGGCCTTCGATGATTCCGCGTTCGAGCACGCCCAGGTCCTTCTGAAGCAAGATGATATCGGCGGATTCCTTGGCAATGTCGACGGCCGAATCGACTGAGATGCCGCAATCGCTCGCACGCATGGCGGCGGCGTCGTTGATGCCGTCGCCCATAAAGCCCACGGTGTGGCCGAGTAGCTCGCGCATGACGCGCACCAGGCGCGCCTTCTGCAACGGCGAGAGCTTGGCGAAGAGGTGGGTTTTCTCGGCGCGCTCGGCAAGCTCGGCGTCGTCGAGTGCATCGATCTCGGAGCCGAGCAAGACGTTGCTCGCATCGATGCCGATCTGCGCGCAGACGGTGGCGGCGACGCGGTCGTTGTCGCCGGTCAGGACCTTGACCGCCACGCCCTTGGCCTCGAGGGTGGCGACGGCGCCCGCGGCACTTGCTTTGGGCGGATCGAGGAAGGCCAAAAAGCCCATCAGCACCATGTCGCATTCGTCGGCGATGCCAAACTCGCCCACGCAGCGCGGATCGGTCTTCTGTGCCACGGCAATCACGCGCAGGCCCTCGGCGTTAAGATCGGCGACCTGCTTGCGAATCTGGGCGAGCTTGTCTTCGGCGAGCGGCCGGGCGATGCCATCGACCTCGACAAAGGAGCAGATCTCGAGCATCTCCTCGGCAGCTCCCTTGGTAACCATCTGGGTTTTGCCTTGGGCGTCGGAGACAACTACGCTCAGGCGACGGCGCGAGAAATCGAAGGGAACCTCGTCGACCTTGGTGTAGCGGTCGCGCAGGCTCTGGCCCAGCATGGAATCGGGTGCGACGGTCGAGGGTGTCACATCGGCACGGTCGATTACGGCCAGGTCGATAAGATTTTTGAGGCCGGTCTGGAAGAAGCTGTTCAAAAACGCATGGCGCAGCACGCGCGCGTCCTCATTGCCATCGGTGTTGAGGTAGCGCTCGAGCACGATGCGGTCTTCGGTGAGGGTGCCGGTCTTGTCGCAGCACAGGACGTCCATGGCGCCCAGGTTTTGAATCGCCGGCAGCTCCTTGACGATAACCTGGCGACGGGCGAGGTCCTTGGCGCCCTGCGACAGGCTTGTGGTCACGATGACGGGAAGCATCTGCGGCGTGATGCCCACGCCCACGCTCGTGGCGAACAGCAGCGCGTCGATGACGTTGCCCTTGGTGGCGGCGTTGATGGCAAAGACGGCCGGCGCCATAACGAGCATGAGGCGTACGAGCAACATGGAGACGCTCGAGACGCCGCGGTCAAACGCGCTCTTTTCGCTGCGCCCGTTGAGTATCTTGGCGATGCCGCCCAGGTAGGTGTCCGAGCCGGTGGCAACGACAAGCGCCATGGCGGTGCCGTTTTGCACGGAGGTGCCGGTAAAGACGATGTTCTTGCAGGCAGAGAGTGGCAGCGCGGAGCCGTCGGCGCCCTCGACGACGGTGACGGCAGCGGTCTTCTCGACGGCCTCGCTCTCGCCGGTGAGTGCGGACTCGATGACAAACAGGTCGCGCGCGGTGATGACGCGGGCATCTGCTGGCACCATATCGCCGGCAGAGAGGCGGATCACATCGCCGGGGACGAGCTCGTCGAAGAGGATCTCGATGCGCTCGTCGTCGCGCAGGGCGGTGCAAGTGTTGGAGACCAGGTCCTTGAGGGCATCTGCCGCATTGCCGCTGCGGGCTTCCTGGATAAACTTCATGCCGCCCGATACCAGCAGCATGATGCTGATGACGATGACCGTGGAGGGGTCGCGCTGCGGCTCGGGCACGGCGAGCACGTCGATGTAGAGTGAGACCAGCGCGAGCGCGGCGAGGATGCCGGCGAAGGGATCGATGAACGCGTCGGCGATGCGGCGGGCGAGCGTCTTGGTCGGCGCTTCGATGGTGTTGGGGCCGGCGGCATCCAGGCGCTCGGTTGCCTGCTCGGCGGTGAGGCCGTTTGCCGTGGCGTCAAGCAGTACGAGAGCGTCCTCGGCGCTATGGGTGGCGGCGAATATGGTGTTCTTGGACAGGCCGGTGCGAGCGGCAGGGCGCGCCGTGCGGCGGCGCTTGGAGATGGCTTCGAGAACCGTGGCGGTTTTGAGCATCAGCATAGGGTCCTCCTTGTTGAAGGGAGTTAGCGTACGTGTCGTATTGAGTTGCAAAAAACCTAGATGTCGCTCACGTCAAGCTCACGAACTACCACAAAGGGGACAGGCACCTTTGTGGGGGGTTGACGATCTGCCGGTGGCGTTTATGCGTGTGCGGAGTCCTCGCGGCGTGCCGAGGGCGACATGCAGGTTTTTCGACTAGGACTGCCTTCCATGGCACACCTCCTAAAGGCTGAGCGCAGCGCGCTTTGGGTATCTCGTACCCCTTTTTAATCCGCCCGTATTCTTGATGAGGGGGTTTGACATGTCAACCCCATTGTTCGGAAAACCATTCCCTCTGACAAAGCCTTTACAGAATGCCGTGGCCCCAAAGCGCGCCCGCATCGACGCTTCGCCTGCGCTAAACTGGAAGGCACGTACGCGATTACGAGAGGAGCCCGCATGGAGGCTTACAAGCAAGAGTTCATCAAGTTTATGGTTGAGTCCGACGTCCTTAAGTTCGGCAGCTTTACGCTCAAGAGCGGCCGTCAGTCTCCGTTCTTTATGAATGCCGGCGCTTACGTGACGGGCTATCAGCTCAAGAAGCTGGGCGAGTATTACGCCCAGGCCATCCACGATAACTTTGGCGACGATTTTGACGTGCTGTTTGGGCCGGCCTACAAGGGCATTCCGCTGGCCGTCGTGACCGCAATTGCCTACCACGAGCTGTACGGCAAGGAGGTCAAGTACTGCTGCGACCGCAAGGAGGCCAAGGACCACGGCGCCGACAAGGGCAACCTGCTGGGCTATGAGCCCCAGGACGGCGATCGCGTGGTCATGGTCGAGGATGTCACCACCAGCGGTAAGTCCATCGACGAGACCTATCCCAAGGTTAAGGCTGCTGCCGACGTCGAAATCAAGGGCCTGATCGTGTCCCTCAACCGCATGGAGGTCGGCAAGGGCGGCGTGACCACCGCGCAGAAGGAGATCGAGGCCAAGTACGGTTTCCCCGTCGCGAGCATCGTTTCCATGGCCGAGGTCGTCGAGACCCTCTACAACCACGAGATCGATGGCAAGGTCGTCATCGATGACGAGCTCAAGGCCGCCATCGACGCCTACTACGAGCAGTACGGAGCTCGGGAGTAGGTAGTTACGCGGGTTTACCAACCCGCGTAACCAGTTGACGCTGCAAGCCCGCCAGAGCGGCAATCTGCCTTTCAGCTTCGGCGGCATGACCAGAAGGTCAATGCCGCCTCGTTTCAAGGCACCTTGCTCGCTCTGACGGGCTTTCGCTGTCGTTGCCAAAACATCGGCGTTGCCGTAGTAGTCATTGGGGACGTTCTTGTTTGACTAGTCGTTTAAGAACGTCCCCAATGACTAGTCAGAAATGAGCGTGGATAATCTCCCGTTTTTGGCCCCCGTGTGGACTCAAAGTGGGAGATTATCCACGCTCGTTTTAATATGGCTGGGCTGCGGTGCCTATCTAATCGGCTCAGCGTCTTCCCTGAGAATCGAAAGATACTCTTCATACCCGTACTGTCGGTATCTCTGTCTTGACTCGTCGAGTGGACGGAGGATACCCAATTCTTCAAATGATTTGACGAGCGAGCTCGCGGTGCTCCTACCGATATCGAGTCGGGCAGCGATAAATGCGGTGTCGAGGATGGGATGCTCTTCAAGAAGGCTCAGCAGCCTTTGTCCGTTTGCGGCAGTCCTTCCGAGATTTTCGGTAATAGCTGCCGTCGAACGGTTGTGGAGATCAACAAGACTCTTTAAAGACCCTACCGAGTCCTTCGCACTCTCAAGAAGACTGGCGCAGAAAAACTCTATCCATTCCTCGTAAGTTCCTCGTTCCCTTACGGATGTGAGTTGTCGGTAGTACTCGCTTCGATTTTTCTTGAACTGGAACGATGGATAGAACAAGCAAGAATGAAGAACGCCATCATTGATGAGCATAAGTGTAATGAGAAGCCTGCCCAGGCGACCGTTTCCGTCTAGGAATGGATGGGCAGTTTCAAATTGGTAATGGACGAGCGCCGCCCGCACGATCGGATCCATTTCGACTTGAGGCTCATTGATAAATCGTTCGAGGTCCTGGAGCGTGTTGCTCAAATCTTCAATGTTTGGAGGGACGAACGATGCAGTTGCAATGGTGCAGCCTGAAGGGCCAATCCAGTTTTGTGAGGAGCGCAGCTCGCCTGGATTCTTCTCCGTTCCGCGCACTCCGTCCAGCAGGACCGCATGAACCTGCCTGAGAAGCCTCGTACACAAGGGCATCTTTTTGAGCAGTTCTACGCCGCGGTCGACAGCACGGACATAATTCACGACATCTGCGACATCTTTATGATGGAGTTGGGTTTGCGATGGACTAAGTAGGTCGTCAAACGTGCACTGGGTTCCCTCAATTTGCGAAGAAAGGAGTGCTTCTTTGCGCACATACATTGTCAGATACATGTCGGCGTTGGGAACAAAGTAGAGCATGCCTTCAAGCTCTCCAAGCTTTCGTGAGCATGTGGAAAGCGTGCGATAGGTTTCCTCAGTGAGGTTTAGCTGCCTCAATGATTGCAAGGGCGTTGGCAAAAACGAATAGTAAGCCAATTTCCCCGATAGATTATTGCGGAGCGTTCCCTGGCCGTTCTCCTCGATTTGCATCGCGCCCTCCATATCTTTAGTGCCGGAAACTCGCTATTAGGCTAATCATATCAATTCTAATAACGAGTTTATGGCGAAAATAGTTATTAGAGTCGATTTGAATAATCTAATGACGAGAAGTCGTTATTGCTTTGGTGCAAGGTGGTCGAGTGGTCCCTCGGGCGCAGAGGAAAACGGAGCATTCAACACGAGCGTGGATAATCTCCCGGTTTTGGCCTGTGTGCGGGCTCAAAGTGGGAGATTATCCACGCTCGTTAGATATGCGTCCGAAAATCCACGCTCGTCGCTACTTGAGCCCGGGCAGACGGGTGTAGGGAAACGAGCGCTCCAGGAATTCGGAGCAGCGGGCGTAGTCTTTGGCGAAGTAGCTGCTGTAGAGCGAATCGAGCACGTATTGCACGGCGATGTGGCTGGCGAACTGCGTGATGCGATGCGTCATACTCTCGTGGTCACTCACCGTGAGGTAGGCGGCAAAGCCAGGGTGAATGCGAGCGCAATAAGGCGTGCCGATGACGATGACCGGGACATGCCGGCTGCTGAGAATCGGCAAGATGTCCTTGAGGTTGGGGGCAAGGCCGCCGTAGGAGATGACGATTGCCGCATGGTCGGGACCCGAGGCGAGCGCCGTACGCACCTGGGCCTCAGCGCCGTCGTGGCACGTTGCGCTTTTGCCGGCGGAGAGCAGGCAGTCGCGGAACATTCCTGCTGGATAGAGGTTGTGCGAGCCCGTGTAGATGTCGACCTGTCGGGCGTTCGCGATGAGCTTGGCGGCGTGGTCAAGCTGCGTGGGGTCGAGCAGCTCCTGCGTTTCGGCCAGCGTGGTCTGGTAGAGCCCTTCCATGCGCTCCATAACCTGCAGGCGATACTCGGCTTATCGACCCGCGATGCAAAGGAGATACTCATCCCACGAGCACTACCGGGAAGGGCTTGCGATTCGAGCCCTCACCTTAGCAATTTGATCATTTGGCACTATAATCACCATAGGCATGCGCATAACGTTGCGCTTAATCAAGAGGAGAAAACATATGGGTCTGTTTGACATGTTTAAGAAGAAGGCTGAGCCCGCGGCAGCTGCTGCTCCGGCCTCCATCTCTGCTTCTGCTGGCGCCGACGTGCTGTGCTCGCCTGTCAAGGGCAAGGTCATCAAGATGGCCGACGTGCCCGATCCCGTCTTTGGTGGCGAGGTTCTGGGCAAGGGCTGCGCTGTGTGGCCCGAGGACGACCTGGTCTACGCTCCCTGCGACGGCAAGGTGACCGTCACCATGGGTCACGCCGTGGGCCTGCAGTCCGATAGCGGCATCGAGGTTCTGGTGCACGTTGGCGTCGATACCGTCAACATGAACGGTGATGGCTTCGAGGGCTTCGTCAAGGCCGACGACGTTGTCAAAGCTGGTCAGCCCATACTCAAGATCGACCGCGCCAAGATCGCTGCCGCCGGTTACAAGGACTGCGTCGTCGTGGCCGTGTCCAACACCGCCGAGTTCGCTGACGTCGAGCTCGCCGTCGAGGCCGAGTCTGCCGTCGCCGCCGGTGACGCCATCGTTAAGGTCGTCCGCAAGTAGTCTGCGGCATCCAGAAGATGCGCAAGGGTGGTCGGGTTGTCCGGCCACCCTTTTTTAATAGGCTAAACAGGTGCATTTTATTGCAAGGGGCTTGCTTTACGGGCCATTCGTTCGTCAAATTGAGCCGCCTGCGCTTTTGCGACGCAGGGGGTTGGGCCGGGCCGCTAATATGGACTTGCTGTTACGACGTGCGCTGCGCAGGGAACGCGGCGCCGCTTGTTTGGAGGAATGTCATGAAAAAGAAGCTGCTGCTTGCGCCCCTGATGGCTGCCCTGGTCGCGTGCGTGGTTTTGCTTTCCGGCTGCGGAGGGCCTTCGGTGGAGGAGCTCATCACCAACGACCTTACGAGCCAGTTTGACGAGATCAAGAACGGCGGCGATGATTTCCTCTCCGGTCTGGAAGAGGCTTCGGGCGACGAGTTTGAGCAACTGGGCATCGATCCCAAGGAGTACGCCAAGAGCTATCTCGAGGGCTTTGATTACAAGATCGGCGATGTGACGGTCGATGAGGACAAGGGCACTGCGACCGCCGAGGTTACCATCACCTGCAAGTCCATGAATAAGATCGTCGAAGATTTCGCCACCCAGTATCAGGAGAAGGTCGCCGCACTCGATACGATGCCTTCCGAGGATGACCTGTACAAGATGGCCGGCCAGGTCATGGTCGACGTGACCAAGGCCGCTAAGACCAAGGACACCAAGGTCACCTTTAAATATTCCGCCAACGAGGATAACGAGTGGTCTGCCGACGATTCCGCAACCACCGAGATGATGAATGCGATGATGAGCTAGGGGGTTACGCGGTTCTACGAACCGCGTAACTGCTCGACGCTGCAAACGCCCCTAAGCGGCAATCTGACGTTCAATTTCAAGGGCGCGACCAGAAGGTCAGCGCCCTTTCATTTCATGTCACCTTGCTCGCTTAGGGGCGTTTTCGCTGTCCGTCCTCTACCTGCGGCGTTGCCATGGTAGTCATTGGGGCGGCACTTGGGGACGTTCCTTTTCTGCCGGCAGTTGGGGACACTTCTTTGGTACGGGGGCAGCTAAAAGAGCCCCGTCCCACATTAGCTGCCCGTGGGGGGATGTGCGGTTACTCGCCCAGTACCAGCGCCGTGAGCTCTGCCTGGGTGTCCACCACGTAGTCGGCGCCGGCGGCTTCCAGCTCTGCGCGGCCGCGGAAGCCCCAGCTGACGCCCGCGCTCTTAAGGCCGGCGTTGTGACCGGTCAGGATATCGACATTGGAATCGCCCACATAGAGCGTGGTTGCCGGATTGGCGCCCAGCTCCTCCATCACATGCAGCGTGACGGGTGCTTCGGGCTTGGGCGGAAACGCAT
>URDE01000073.1:0-8967 GCA_900546525.1 uncultured Collinsella sp. | reverse complement strand
GCAACTCCGACGCGATCATCTGTCTGGACCACGGCCGCATCATCGAGCGCGGCAACCACGACGAGCTGATTGCCAAGCGCGGGTATTACTACCAGCTCTATACCGGAGCGTTTGAGCTGGAGTAGTTCGGCTCGCCGAGATGGCCGATTTGCCGCTCATTCGTCGGGCATGACCCTAAGATCAATGCCCTCCTCTTTCGGGGCAAATCGACTCATCTCAACGACCCAAACACAATGCACCGCAACGAA
Organism: uncultured Collinsella sp.; assembly: GCA_900546525.1. GTDB lineage: Bacteria > Actinomycetota > Coriobacteriia > Coriobacteriales > Coriobacteriaceae > Collinsella. Next base: position 8,719 of record URDE01000073.1, on the reverse strand, counting down.
TAAAGCCTCCGCAGCCACACGAGCTGCGGAGGCTTTTTTCATGCCGGCCGGAAACCGTATCCCACTTTTCGGGCCCAGAATGGGATGCCGTTTCCCGCTGGGCCCCCTCCGGGAAACGACATCCCATTTCAAGGGCATAAACCGGGATGTGGTTTCCCCTAACGGCACCTTTGGGAAACCGCATCCCACTCTAGACGCACAAAACGGGATGAGCTTTCCCATGGTGATCCAAGACCAGAAGCATGTCCGATAGCGCGGCCAGGTCAAGAACAACAAGGCAAGCGTCACGCCAATTTGGACGAGCGTCTGCTGCAGTTTGAGGCTGCTGGCCCATATGGTAGAGTTAACCACCCATGAATTTCAGCACACTGCGTGCTACCTGTTCTTTTGTCATTTAGGGGAGTGAACTTGTGAATACTTCTGTCGCCAAGAAGGCCGGCCAGGCGGTGCGCCTGCTCATGATGGTGCTCACGGCAGTTCTCATCTTCTTCTTCATCAATGTTATGCTGCTCGTCTCCGATATCCAGGGCACGGCGCGTGTGGTCAACTACGCCGGTCTGGTGCGCGGTACCACGCAGCGAATCGTTAAGCTCGAGGATGCGGGCCAGCCTCAAGATGACCTGCTCAAAGCCGTGGATTCATACATCAACGGTTTGCGTTACGGAAGTGACGACCTCAACCTCGTCCGTCTCGACGACGACGAGTATCAGGTAAAAATGACCGAGCTTGCAAATTATTATGATGAGCTTTGCGCCGAGATCAGCCGCGTGCGCGAAGTCGGCTATGAGAACACCGACATCATCTCCATGAGCGAGGAGTTCTTTGGCATTTGCGACGATGCTACGCGACTCGCAGAGGACTACTCTCAGGAGAAGGCGTCGGCGCTCAACTATCTCGAGGGCCTGGTGATCATCGACATCATGGGCTTGGTGGCGACCTTTGCGGTCGAACTTGTTCGCGCGGTGCGAACTGCCGCGCTCAATCGCGAACTGCAGAACAAAGTCTATCTCGACGAAGCCACAGGACTGCCCAACAAGAACAAGTGCGAGGAGGTCTTGGGGCAGGAGCAGCCTGTCTCCGCGGAGGCGCCCGTTGCGGTGTGCGTCTTCGACCTTAACAATCTGCATACGGTCAATAACAGCTTCGGCCACGAGAAGGGCGACGAATACATCCGTTCTTTTGCCCAGCAGCTGGGGCGCGTGGCGTCGGAGACCTGCTTTGTGGGCCGCGACGGCGGCGATGAGTTTATCGCGGTACTGCGGGATGCCGACCGAGCCGCTGTGGAATCTTGTCTCGCTCGGATTCACGCGAACGTGAACGAGTATTCCGAAGTCCACCCCGATATGCCCATCAGCTACGCGGTGGGCTATGCGCTTTCCAACGATTTTGACGAGCCACCTACCATGCGCGAACTCTTTTCCCAGGCCGACAAGAACATGTACGTCGATAAGAACCGCGTAAAGGCAGCCGAGACAGCCGACCCGCAACGCGAGGACCGCTAAACCCGTCCCAAATGAGCTAGTTGAGGAGTTGGGCCATGGCGTTGACGAATTTTTGGACTTGGAGGGTGGGCTCGAGCGGGTAGTGCAGAAAGACCGGCACCTCTCGCCCGCATAGAAACGGCACGCCCACAAAGGCCGGGTGTACCCCCGACCATGCGCCGCAGGTGAGCACCGCGTCGCCCTTTTCCTCGGCTTCGTTAAAGAGCGCAAAGTCAAAGCTGTCCACGTCGATCACGTCTACGCCGCCGTCTGCCAAAAGATCGATACGCAGACTGTCCATAGCGTCGTTGCCGTGACGGAGCACGCGCAGGCGCATGCCCTCCAGGTCAGCAACCGTGATACGCGTCTTGCGCGCAAGCGGGCTCGTGCGCGGCACGTCGATATAAAACGGCACGTTGACGATGCGGAGCCTTTGGCATGCGTCGCCCCAGCGTGGGGTCGAAAAGCTCGACTGCACCACATCGACCTCGCGGCCCAAGCTGCGCATGACGGTCTCGCGCTCGTCGTAGAGGTCGCTTACCGGCACGATCTCAAATCGCAGCGACGGTTCCAGATCGTGAATGCCCGACCACATCGACAGCGTTTGGCGCCCCGGGCACATCATCGACACACCCAGACGCACGGCACCGCCCTCGCCCGCCGCGCGTCGGGCGCGGCGCAGCGCGTCCTCGGACTGCCGCATGATCGAGCGTGCGTCGTCCACCAGCAGTGCGCCGGCCGGCGTCACCTTGACGCCCGAGTGCGAGCGTTCGAACAGTGTGATGCCGAACTCGGCCTCGAAGCCCGACACCTGCTTGACGAGCGCCGGAGTCGACACGCGCAATTTTGCCGCCGCGCGCGAGAAGCTTCCCAGCTCCGCGGCGGCCGATATGGCCTCGAGTCGTCGATCGTACACGTCAATCTCCTGTTTCCAGACGCATGGCAATGAACTGCCGAAGGGGGTTGTTTTGGCAGGTCACACACTCAATTAAAGGCGCATCGTCTTGCAAGCTATAAACCTACGGTTAACGCCATTCTAACAAATATGCAATTCACCTGCGCAAATGCAAAGCATACGATAACCAGCGAAAACCACGTGGGTCGGTTAATGGGAGCGACCCACCGGGAGGCACAAGAAGGGAAGTTCCTATGAGCAATTGGCTTAAGCTCGAGGGCGATGTCTGCGCCGTGACTGGCGCGCTCGGCGGTATGGGCGTCGAGATTTGCCGCGAGTTCGCCCGCAACGGCGCCAACGTCGTCCTGCTCGACCTGGACGAGGAAAAGGTCAAGGCTGCTGCCGCCGACCTCGCTGCCGAGTTTGGCATCCACGCCGAGGGTTACAAGATGAACGCCACCGACGAGGCCGAGGTTCAGGCCGCCGTCGACGCCACCATCGCCGACTTCGGTCGCGTCGACGTCCTCGTCAACACCGCCGGTATCCTGCGCTTCGCCGCCATGGAGGACCTGCCGCTCTCCGACTGGAATGAGGTCATCAACGTCAACCTCACCGGCTACTTCATCACCTCGCAGCGCTTTGGTCGCGAGATGATCAAGGCCGGCCAGGGCCGCCTGGTGCACATCTCGACCGTCGCCAGCCACTCCCCCGAGACGTTCTCGGGCGTGTACAGCTCCACCAAGGCGGGCGTCAACATGATGTCCAAGATGCTGGCTGCCGAGTGGGGCCCCTACGGCGTGCGCTCCAACTGCGTCGAGCCCTGCTTCGTTAAGACCCCGATGTCAGCCAACTTCTACGCCGATCCCGAGGTCGAAAAGAGCCGCAGCCGTCTGATCGCCACGCGTCGCATCGGCGAGGTCAGCGATATCGCCAACGCCGTCATGTTCCTGGCGTCCAAGCGCTCGGACTTTACCACCGGCGACGCCATCAAGGTCGATGGCGGCTTCTCCAATATGATGGGCGACCTCACCGCCAAGCCCGGCGGCCGTCGCGCCTATGCCGACAACTACCTTAAGAACAAGGGTGTCGAGCTCTGGTCCGATGAGTCCGGCGTCGCCAAGCCGACCGACCAGTAAACCAACCTGACAGGGAGGCCCCGCGGACACGCCCGCTCCTCCCCCGTATCGATTAGAAAGAGTCAAATGGCTTCCAGCAACTCCAACAAGGGTCGCGCCGTCGTGCTTTCCGCCGCGTGCGTCACCATGTTCTTTATCAGCTCCATCGCGCTGTATTCCGTCGTGAGCAAGAATCTGCTCGCCGTCTACCCCGAGTGGTCGAGCGCCCTTACCTGGGCTTTTCCCGTCTTCCAGACCATCATGGCCGTGACGGGCATCTTCGCCGGCCGCATCTCCGATAAGATCGGCCCGCGCAACGTCGTTATCGCCGCCGCCGTGTGCTACGGCATGGGCTGGTTCATGTCCGGCACCGTCACCGAGCCGTGGCAGTTCTACCTGTGGTTCTCGCTCGTCGCCGCCATCGGCAACGGCCTGGGCTACAACCCCGCGCTCACCACCGGTCAAAAGTGGTTCATCGACAAGAAGGGTCTCGCCTCCGGCATCACCCTGGCCGCTTCGACCGCCGGTCCCGCCGTGCTGTCCCCGGTGCTCGCCTCGCTGCTCATCCCGAGCCTGGGCATCTTTGGCGCCCTTAAGGCGCTCGGCGTCATCTTCTTTGTGATGATCGCCGCCTCCGCCCTATTCCTGAAGGCCCCCGAGGCCGGCTGGCTGCCCGAGGGCTTCGAGGCCCCCAAGGGTGGCGCACATGCCGGCACCTTCGGCGACCTCACCCCGGGCGAGATGGTCAAGACCCCGCGCTTCTGGGTCCTCATCGTCACCTTCGCCTTTGCCGCCACCGCGGGCACCCTGCTCGTGGGCAAGGTTGCCTCCATCGCCGCCGTTCAGCTCTTCGCCGACCCCACGAGCGCCGCGGCCGTCGCCCTCGGCGGTGTGGTGGTCTCCGTCAACACCTGCGCCAACCTGGTTGGCCGTCTGTCCTTTGGCCAGATCATCGACAAGCTCGGCGCCTATAAGTCGCTGCTCATCAGCCTTGTCGTCACCATCGTCGCACTCGTCATCATGTCGATGAGCTTTACGCAGGCCATGTTCTTTGTTGCGCTCGCCCTGCTCGGCTTTAGCTTTGGCGCCCTGCTCGTCATCTACCCGCCGCTCACCGGTGGCGCCTTCGGTACCAGCAACATCGGCGTCAACTACGGCATCATGTTCCTGGGCTACGCCGCTTCCACCTGGATCAGCCAGCCCATCACTGCCGTGCTGTATCACGCCGAGGCCGGCAGCGCCGCCTACCAGCAGTCCTTCTACGGCGCCATTGTGATCGCCGCCATCGCCGTCGTGCTCACCGTCTACATGATGGTCTCCGACAGCAAGAAGAAGTCTGCCTAGTTTTACCGATGCGACAAAGGGACGGCCCCTTTGTCGCATTCCACCGGTCACCAGTATTAAGGAGTCGAAATGTCTGAGCTCAACCCCGTCCGCATTGCCGTTATCGGCGCCGGCGCCATGGGCCGCAACCACATCCGCTTTGTCACCGAGGAGCCCGAGGCCGAGCTCGTCGCCATCGCCGACGCCTTTGAGGGCGCCCGCGCCACGGCCGAGGCCGCCGGCGTACCGTTTTATACCGATCCCGCCCAGATGATGGACGAGGTCAAGCCCGAGGCCGTCATTATCGCCACCCCCAACGACCTACACCTAGGCGTTGCTCGCGAGGCTGTGAAGCGCAACATCGTGCCGCTGGTCGAAAAGCCGATCTCCAACGATCTCGAGGATGCCCAGGCCTTCGCCGCCGAGGCCGAAACCGCCGGCGTGCCCGTGCTCGTGGGTCAGCACCGTCGCCACAACCCCTTCGTCAACAAGGCCAAGGAGATCATCGAGTCCGGCGAGCTGGGCAAGCTCACCGTGTCGAGCTTCCACTACATGATCTATAAGAATGACGAGTATTTCGATGTCGAGTGGCGCCGCAAGAAGGGTGCCGGCCCGATCCTGGTCAACCTGGTTCACGACGTCGACCTGCTCCGCTACCTGCTGGGCGAGCCCGTTGCCGTCCAGGGTATGCAGTCCAGCGCCGCCCGCGGTTTTGAGACCGAGGACTCCGCCGTGGTCAACGTCCGTTTTGCCGATGGCGCGCTCGCAAGCATGACCATCTCCGACGCCACCGCCAGCCCCTGGAACTGGGAGGCCACCGCCCGCGAGGATCCGCAGTACCGCCCCTTCGACGCCGACGCCTACTTTATCGGCGGCACTAAGGGCGCCCTGTCGCTGCCCCGCCTGCACCAGTTCTCCTACGACGGCGCCTCTAACTGGCACAAGCCGCTGCAGATGGAGATTCCGGCCGTCGACCCGGCACTGCCGCACAAGATGCAGCTCAAGCACTTTGTGAAGGTTGTCCGCCGCAAGGTCGAGCCCGTCGTAACCCCCGCCGATAACGTCAAGACGCTCACGCTTCTCAACGCCATCAAGGAGGCCGCCGAGACCGGCCAGCTCGTCGAGCTGTAATGCCTTAAAAGCGACCGCGGCAGAAACCCCATGCCAAGCCCCTCGGCCCGCTACCAACAAGCCCCTCTTCTTTGCCCCGCGAGCAGCCTCCTGCCCGCGGGGCATTTTGCTACCTAGCCGACGATTTTTCTGGGGCGGGGGGCTATTTTGCACCTCGGCCTGATTCGTTCGCCACGAAATGGGCCTATCTACTACGTTTAACCGACAACCCTCAACCATACCGAATTTTGCGAAATAAAAACCGCAGGTAGACAGGTTGCGTATTTTCGGAAAACCGGGGGATGGTCGACCCATACGGGTTAAACGTAGTAGATAGGCCGCTTTCGTGGCGCGGCCCCAAAACAGTCTTTTGAGACGGGTGGTATCCTTGGTAGCCCTGTGCTGCAAACGCACCTTAAACGCAAGGAGTCCCATGGATCTTATCGCCCAGCTCGCCCACGAGCTCAACCTTAAGGCCGCCAACATCGAGGCAGCCGTCAAGCTCATCGACGAGGGCAACACCATCCCCTTTATCTCGCGCTACCGCAAGGAAGCCACAGGCGGAATGGACGACGTCGCCCTGCGCACACTCGACGAGCGCCTGTCCTACCTGCGCAATCTTGAACAGCGCAAAGAGGACGTCATTCTGCTCATCGACGCCCAGGGCAAACTTACGCCCGAGCTCGAACAGCAAATTCGCGAGGCCACGCAGCTCCAGCGTGTCGAGGACCTCTACAAGCCCTACCGCAAAAAGCGCATGACTCGCGCGCAGAAGGCCCGCGAGGCCGGCCTGGAGCCGCTCGCCAACATGATCATCATGCAGGCCTCGGCCAAGGGCAGTGCGCTCGACGCCGCCGCAGCATACGTCAATGAGGAGGCCGGCTTCGACACGCCCGAAAAGGCGCTCGCCGGCGCCGCCGACATCGTGGCCGAGACGGTAGCCGAGGACCCGGAGAACGTCGCCGATCTGCGCGCCTTTACGCAAAACACCGCCGGCATCGTCGTCGAGGCCACCGACCCCACCGAGAAGACCCCCTACGAGCCCTACTACAACTTTGACGAGCCGCTGCGCCGTATACCCAACCACCGCGTGCTGGCTATCGACCGCGGTGAGCGCGAGGGCAAGCTCCGCGTGCGCGTGAACGTCGACGGCGCTGCCGCCACGGCACGCCTCGGCAGCCGTTGGCCCCGACGCCAGGGCGTGTTTGCTCCCATCTTCGATGCCGCCATCGCTGACGGTTACAAGCGCCTCATGGCCCCCTCGCTGGAGCGCGAGGCCCGCGCCAAACTCACCGTCCGCGCGCAGACCGAGGCCATCAATGTCTTTGCCAAGAATCTCGAGGGCCTGCTCTCGGCACGCCCCGTGCGCGGCGCCCGCGTGCTCGCGCTCGATCCGGGCTACCGCACCGGCTGCAAGGTCGCCGTCATGGACGAGACCGGCAAGCTGCTCGACCACGGCGTGGTCTACCCCACCAAGCCGCGCCACGACGTCGCCGGCACCAAGCGCGAGCTCGCCCGCCTCGTCAAGAAGGACGGCGTCAACACCATCGTCATCGGCAATGGCACCGCCAGCCGCGAGACCGAGGAAGTCGTCTCGGAGTTCATCGCCGAGCAGGCGCCTGAGCTGCGATACACCATCGTCAACGAGGCCGGCGCATCGGTGTACTCCGCCTCCGAGCTCGCCAGCCAGGAGTATCCCGACCTGGACGTCACCGTGCGTGGCGCCATGAGCCTGGGGCGCCGCCTGCAGGACCCGCTGGCAGAGCTCGTCAAGATCCCGCCCCAGTCCATCGGCGTGGGCCAGTACCAGCACGACCTTGACCAGACCGAGCTTTCGCGCACCCTGGGCCACGTGGTTGAGGACGTCGTCAACCGCGTGGGCGTCGACGTAAACACCGCGAGCGCGAGCCTGCTGGGATACGTATCGGGCATCACGCCGAGCGTGGCCAAAAACATCGTGGCCTACCGCGAGGAAAACGGCGCCTTTACCGATCGCCGCCAGCTCAAGAAGGTCCCCAAGCTGGGACCCAAGGCATACCTCAACGCCGCGGGTTTCCTGCGCATCAGCGGCGGCAAGAACCCGCTCGACGCGACAAGCGTCCACCCCGAGAGCTACGGGGTGGCCACGGCCGTCCTGGAGCGCGCAGGCGTTAAAGCCAGCGAGCTCAGCCGCGGCGGCGTGCCCGACATTGAGCGCCGTCTGGGCAGCATCTCGGCGCTGGCAAGCGACTTGGACTGCGGCACCCTGACGCTCATCGACATTGTCAACGAACTCAAGAAGCCCGGTCGCGACCCACGCGACGACGCGCCCGAGGTAGTCTTTAGCCGCTCGGCACTTTCCATCGACGACCTGGAGCCCGGCATGGAACTCAAGGGCACGGTGCGCAACGTCGTCGACTTTGGCGCGTTCGTCGACGTGGGCGTGCACCAGGACGGCCTCGTACACATCTCCAAGCTGGCCAATCGCTTTGTCAAGCACCCGAGCGACGTGGTGCGCGTCGGCGATACGGTCAAAGTGTGGGTCGAGAAGGTTGATCGCGACCGCAAAAAGATCTCCCTCACCATGGTGCAGGGAAAGTAACAGCAAAGGACGAACCACCGCTGTCCATCGTCGAACTTGCAAGTTTTTCTCACCCAATGGGAAAAACTTGCAGATACCGCAACAAAAATGGTGCCGCCCCATCAAAGAGGCAGCACCAGCCAAGTCTTATTCAGCTCAGAACCTACTGACAAGCTCGTACCGGCAGCCCCGGCCTTTCCTTTGCCTAGCGCGACCCTCGCGGAGCGCGTGAGCG
>URDE01000072.1:0-8993 GCA_900546525.1 uncultured Collinsella sp. | reverse complement strand
GACCTGGATCACCGCATCGATGCGATCTGCGATGCCTGGGAGATCAGCTTAAAGTACGCAAAGCCCGCAGACCATAAGAACGAGATCGTGGCGCCGCTGTCGCGCGACAACGTGGCGGGCACCAATGACAATAAGTACCGCCTAGACTTTGAGGAGCGCTATCCCGGCGCCAAACCCGTCGAAGTGAACTAACGCCTTGTCGTTTCCGAGCCGGCAGTTAGGGACGTTCCTAAACTGCCGGCAGAAAAAGGAATGTCCCTAACTGCCGGTCAAAAAACGAGCGAGGATCATGGGACCCTCGCTCGTTTTTTGGGCAATGTTTCGACTGCGCCGTTACTTGTCGGCGGCTGCTTTCTTGGCAGTCGACTTCTTCGCGGTCGTCTTCTTGGCGGCAGTGGCTTTCTTAGCCGTCGTCTTCTTCGCAGTCGAGGTCTTCTTCGCCGCGCTCGCCTTGGTCGTGGTCTTGCGGCCGCGGGCGGGCTTCTTCTCCTTGGTCGGGCAGTCCATGTTCACGCAGATGCGCCACGGGCCGCGCGCGGTGTTGACCACCACGATGGGGGCGCCGCACTCGGGGCAGGTCTCGCCCGTCGCCTCGAGCTTGCCACGCGCCGGCAGCGGATAGCTCACGCCGCAGTCGTCATAGTTGGTGCAGCGGATAAAGCGCTTGCCGCTCTTCTCGCTCTTGTGTGCGATCAGGTCGCCATGGCGTCCTGCCTCGGCGCACACCTTGCACTCGCCCACCTTAAGGTCGGGCTCGTAGTTGGTGGGGCATGTGGGGTTCACGCAAATCTCGAAAGCCTTTTGGCGGAACGGCTGGCACTTAATGCGCGGCGCACCGCATTCGGGGCACACAGCAGCCTCGCCCTCGAGCGGGCTCACCTTGACGCCGCTCGGCACCGGATAGGTCACATCGCAGTCGGGCCAGCCCATGCAGCCGATAAAGCTGCCGCGGGTCTTGGCGCTCGTCTTCATAACCAAGTCCTTGCCGCACTTGGGGCAGGCGCCCACGCGCGCATCGGCCGTGACGGCGTCGCTGATAGCATCGCCCAGTTCCTGCGTATGCTTGAGCAGCTCGTCGAGCACACCGGCCAGCAGCGCGCGCGAGTGCGTCACGACATGCTCTTCGGTGTCCTCGCCGCGCTCCACGCGGGTCATGTCGCCGTCGAGCTCGCTGGTCATATCGGGGCTCGTGATGCGCGGGGCAAACCGCGACAGTGCATCGATGATGGCGATGCCCAGCTGGCTCGGCTCCACGGGATCGTTTTTGAGATAGCGCACGGCGTACAGGCGCTCGATGATGCTCGCGCGCGTGGACTTGGTGCCCAGGCCGCGCTTTTCCATCTCCTGCACGAGCTTGCCCTGGCTGTAGCGTGCGGGCGGCTCGGTCTGCTTGGCCTCGAGCTTAATGTCGAACACGTCGACCGCATCGCCCTGCTCCAGCGGCGGCATCTGCTCGTCGCGCTTGAGTCCATACGGATACGCCTCACGGAAACCCGGGGTCACGAGCACATCGCCCGAAGCCACGAACGGCTCACCATTGACGTCGAGCTCGAGCTTGGTGTTCTCGATGGTCGCGGGACCCATGAGCGTTGCCAGGAAGCGACGGGCGATGAGGTCGTAGAGCTTGCGCTGGCCACCGTCGAGCGCGGACGGATCGCCCTCGCCCGTGGGATAGATAGGCGGGTGGTCGGTGGTTTCGACTTTGCCGCGCGTGGGCTTCATGGGGCCGGCGAGCACCTTTTTGCACACGGGCGCCAGCGCCGGGTTGATCTTTGCAAGGTCGCTCACCACGGCGCCCAGATCGAGCGTCGCAGGGTACACGGTATTGTCGACACGCGGGTAGCTGATGAGACCGGCCATGTAGAGGGACTCGGCGATGCGCATGGTACGCGCAGGTGAGATGCCCTCGGCTGCGGCGGCAGCCTGCAGCGAGGTGGTCGCAAACGGCGTGGGCGGCTGCTGCTTGCGCGAACGCTTGGTCACCGCGGCGACGGTTGCCGTCGCAACGCCGTCAACGTGGCCGTACGCCGCCTCAGCAGCATCCTTGTCGGTAAAGCGCGCCGTCTTGTGCGCAATCTTAAAGCGGTCGTCCTCGGCAGCACCCTGTGCGGCGCCCATGCCGCGGATCTGCCAATAGTCCTCGGGCACAAACGCCATGCGCTCGCGCTCGCGCTCGACCACCAGGGCAAGCGTCGGCGTCTGCACACGGCCGGCAGAGCGCACGTTACCAAAGCCGCCAAACTTGGCGAGCGTCAGGTAGCGCGTGAGCACCGCACCCCAAATGAGGTCGATGTGCTGGCGGCTCTCGCCGGCGTCGGCCAGATTCTGGTCGAGCGAGACGAGATTATCGAAGGCCTGCGTGATCTCGGCCTTGGTAAACGAAGAATACTGGGCGCGGGCGACCGGCAGGTCGGGCGCAACCTCGCGCACCTTGTTGAGGGCGTCCGAACCGATCAGCTCGCCCTCGCGATCGAAGTCCGTGGCGATGATGACACTGTCGGACTTCTTGGCGAGGTTCTTGAGCGAACGAATGAGTTCCTTCTCGGCCGGTAGCTTAATGACGGGCGCCCAGGTGAGGTAAGGCAGGCTCTCGAGTTTCCAGCCCTTGATTGAGATGCCATCGGCAAGAAACGGCTTGCGCTTGGTGTCGTAGGGCGGACGCGCCAGGCCATCGGGTATGTCGGCCGGCAGCATCTCGCCGTCCTCGGTGACCGAATACCAGCCCAGCTTTTTATCGAACAGCACGCTGTCGCAAAAATCGGGCGCTAGGATGTGACCGGCAAGGCCGATGGTCACGCACTCCTCGCCCTTCCACTCAAAACGGTAGATGGCGGTGTTGTACACCTTGTCCTTTTTGGGCTTGCCCGTGGACAGACGCTCGGCAATCTGACGCGCGGCGTCGTTTTTCTCGGCGATGATGAGCTTCAAAAGAGGCTCCTATCTCGTATCTCTGCGGCTACGCCCGCCCGTATGGCGGCCGACTTACGCCCTTGCTTGCTCAATCTGCCCGATGAGCCAATCGCACCAGGCATCCATGCCCTCGCCCTTGCGCGCGCTCACGGCAAACCGCGGCGCCTGCGGATTGAGGTCATCGAGTGTCTTAGTATACCTATCCATGTCAAAATCGAAAGCCGGGGCCACATCGACCTTGTTGAGCAGCTGCGCGCCGGCGTGCTGAAAGATGCCCGGGTACTTGATGGGCTTGTCGTCGCCCTCGGGCACCGAGAGAATCATGATGGACAGGTTTTCGCCCAGGTCAAAGTCGACTGGGCAGACCAGGTTACCCACGTTTTCGATAAAGATGACGTCGATGTTTTCCAGACCCACGGCCTGGTCGAACGCGTCAACGGCCTCCATGATCATATTGCCCTCGAGGTGGCACAGGCCGCCCGTGTTGATCTGGATGGCAGGCATGCCGGCTTCCTTCATGGTGATGGCGTCGACGTCCGAGGCGATATCGCCTTCGATGACGGCGCAGCGCAAGCCGGCCTTGTCGCGCAGGCGCTCGTTGGTGCCCAGAATCGTTGTTGTCTTACCCGAGCCGGGGCTCGACAAGACGTTGATCACGTAGGTGTTTGTCTCATTAAATCGCTGACGCAGCTGATCTGCCAGGCGCTCGTTGCGCGACAGGATCGGCGACGCGATATCAATCGTTTTCTCGGCCATACTCGGCGCTCCTTACTTCTACCATTTATACCCCGTCCCCAGGTTGCTGGCGGGCTAATCGTCGGGGGTCTCGATCTCGATACTTGCGATGTCGAGTTCGCGGCCGTGCAGCAGACGCACGTTGGAGCCGCCACACTGGGGACAGCGACAATGGAAACGGTCGTGATCAAAGACCTCGCCGCAGTCCAGGCACTCGCTTTGTGGATGGACCTCCTCCACGGCAAGCTCGCAGCCGCGCGTGAGCGGGTCCTCGTCGCGAAACGTCTCCCAGGCAAAGTCGAGCGCCTCGCGCACGACCTCGGTCATATCCCCGATACGCAGCGTTACCAAAACGGCGCGCGAGGCCCCCGCCCCACGCGCCGCGCGAATCACTGTATCGAGTATGCCGTTGACAATGCCAACCTCGTGCATACCGATTTACTCCTCGTCGTCCTCATCGTCCGAGAACAGGTCCAGACGACTCACAAACAGGCCCTCCTTGCCCTCGCGCGCGGTAATGACCACACGGGCGATGGCGAGCGAAATCTCGTAGAGCGAGAGCAGGGCGCCATACATGAGACCCAGCGTAACGGGCGAGCCGTCGGGCGTGATCACAGCCGAACCCACGAGCAGGCCAACGTATACATAACGCCAGGCACCGCGGAAAGCAGCGTAGGACACGATGTGGAAGACGGACAGATAGAAGATGATGAGCGGCAGCTCAAACGCCACGCCAAAGCCGATCATAAAGAGCAGCTCCATGTTGACGTAGTTCTCCAGATCGGGCAGTGCCGTAGCGACGGCCGAGGTCTCGCCGATGAGCCACTCAAAGCCCGCAGGAATGATGATGAAGTAGCAGAAGATGGCACCCAGGAAGAACAGCACCGTCGAGGCGAGCACCGTGGGCACGACCCACTTGCGCTCGTTGGGGCGAAGCGCCGGCAGGAAAAACGCCAGAATCTGCCAGATGATCATGGGCGTGCACATGACCACGGCCATCTTGATGGCCAGCGAGAAGCGCAAGCCAAAGCCGCCGAGCGTGGTAGTGATGTAGAACTTACCGTCCGGCACAAAGGAGCGGATGGGATCTTCCAGGATGTCGAGCACCACAGGCGTGGCGAAATACAGCACGATAGCGGCGGCGAACACCGACACGACCACGATGGTCAGGCGGCGACGGAGCTCTCCCAGGTGATCGAAGAGCGGCATACGCGCAGGTCCGATAGGCATTACTCATCGCCTCCCTTCGGGGCGTCGGCGGCAGCGGCGTCGTCCTCGGCCTCGAGCTCGCGAGCGAGCTGGTCGACGACAGCCTTGCGCTTACGGGGACGACGGGCGTAGAGGTCAGCTGTCGTGGGCTCTGCCGGCTCGGGCTCGGGCTCCGGCTCTGCAGCAGGCTCGGGCTCGGCTGCGGCAGCAGCAGCGGCGGCAGGCTCTGCACCCTTGGCCTCCTCGGCAATACCTTCGTCCTCGGTGGCACCCTCGCTCGCAGCCTTCTCGGCGGCAAGGCGGGCACGGCGCTCGGCAAAGGTCTCCTTCTTTGCGGGCGCGACCGTCTCGACGGCATCATCGTCCGCATCGGAATCGTCATCGACGGCAGCCTTCTTGGGCTTGACCGGAGCCGAAGCAGCCTCGCTTACCGGATCGATGATCTCGGACTGAACAACGGCCGTCATCTTTTCCTGCGTCTCGCGGAACTGACGGATGGCACGGCCGATCGTGCGGCCCATCTGCGGGAGCTTATCCGGGCCAAACAGCAAAAAGCCGAAGACCACGATGATTGCCAGCTCACCCTCTCCAATACCAAACACACATACCTCCAAGGCTCGATGTGAGTCGAGCCCGCACCGCGCCATTCGGCCGGAACTCGTCTATTCATTCGGTCAAGTATAGCGCCCGGACGCCAAAACGTCCGAGCGCATCACAAACATATGCCAAACGGCACGCCCTTTTGGGGGCAAAGATTATGCCGCCGTGATCGAAATCTCCTGGTCGACGCCCAGCAGCTGAACCACGCGCATCACCTGGGGCTGCACATTAGTGCAGCTAAAGCGCTTACCGTGGTCGACCGCGTGGTGCGCGGCGCCCACGAGCACGCCAATGCCCGTCGAATCGATGTAGCTCACCTGGGCAAAATCGAGCTCAACGGCCTCAGTGGGCTGCTCGAGCGCCAGGTCGACAGCATTGCGCAGGCTATCGGCGTTAGAGATATCGATCTCGCCGGTTACCTTAATGGTGTAGATCTCCGGCGTGGGGTTGGTGGAAATACCCAAATCCATGTATACGCTCCTTTACGTATCGAAAGTGCGGATAGTACTGGGCGCGGACTTGCGGGGCCCTAGGCGTTAGGCGCGCTCGGCACGAGCAAGCTCGGCAGCGACAAGCTTAACGGCCAGCACCAGCACGTCGAGCGCGGCCTCCAGGTCCTCGACCGTGGGATAGCTCGGCGCAATACGGATGTTGGTATCGCGCGGATCCTTGCCATAGGGCCAGGTGGCACCGGCCGGCGTGAGCTTGACGCCCAGGTCGGCGCAAAGCGCGGCGACCTTCTGGGCCGAGCCCTCGGGACCATCGAAGCTTACAAAGTAGCCGCCGCGGGGGTGCGTCCAGGTGGCACAGCCCGTATCGCCCAGGCCCTCGGTGAGCTTGCGCTCAACGGCCTCAAAGCGCGGACGCAGGAACTCGGCATGCTTTTTCATGTGCTCCTTGACCGCCTCGATGGTGGGAAGGAAACGCACGTGACGCAGCTGGTTGAGCTTGTCGGCGCTGATGAGGCCGGCCTTCAGGCGCTTGGAGAACTCCGCGATAACCGCGGGGCTCGCACCGATAAAGCCGATGCCGGCGCCCGGGAAGGTGATCTTGGACGTCGAGGCAAAGGCCACCACGCGATCCTCGGTGCCCGCCGCGCGAGCGAGGTCGAAGATATTGGCGAGCTCGTCGGTCTCGTCGTACAGGTCGTGCACGCAGTAGGCGTTGTCCCAGAAGATGCGGAAATCGGGCGCGGCCGTGGGCATCTCGACCAGGCGACGCACGGTGTCCTCGCTAAAGGTGATGCCCGTGGGGTTGGAATACTTGGGCACGCACCAGATGCCCTTGATGGAGTCGTCGGCGGCAACCAGGCGCTCGACCTCGTCCATGTCGGGGCCGTTGTCGGTCATCGCGACGGGAACGTTCTCGATGCCCAGGTCGGCGGTGATGCCAAAGTGACGGTCGTAGCCGGGAACAGGGCACAGGAATTTGACCTTCTTGCCGTCGTGCGCGGCCTCGTAAGCCCCCCAAGGCTCGCTGCCGCACGAACCGCAGCGCCAAAACATGCCGGCGATATCGTGCTCGATCAGAAGGCTCGACGAACCCAGTACGAGCGTCTGCTCGGCAGGGCAACCCAGAAACTCCCCCGCCAGTTTGCGCGCCGAGGGAATGCCCTCAAAGCAACCGTAGTTTGAGCAGTCGACGTTGCCGTCGTGCAGATCGGCGTCGGCATTGAGAATATCGAGCATGGGTCGAGAGATGTCCACCTGGGAGGGCGACGGCTTGCCGCGGGCCATGTCGAGCGCCAGGCCCTTGGCCTTGACCTCGGCGACCTCGGCTTTGAGCGCCTCGATGGCGGCATCGAGTTCGGTGGTTTCCATCTTCTGGTAGATCGTCTGCATGGGTGCGACCTTTCGCGAAGCGGGACGTTGCAGTTCGTCTAAGTATAGACCGCCACCGCCGCAACGGCATGAAGCCGTGATAGATTAAGTTCATCGCAATGATTTACGACATCGCCGCGCATGCCGGCGTGGGGCGCCCAAGGAGGCACTATGGAGTACGGATCGTTTCAGGCCGAGGAATTCGGCGACCTGCAGCGCCTGGTCGACGGGCTGTTTTACGACCGCCGCGCCATCGACCGCCTGGATCTCATCGTACAGGCCGAGATCTTGGACCTGGCGCCCGACCTCATGGAAATCGTCAACCTGCTACCGCCCGGCTACTACGACCGCCAATCACTTTGCGACCAGCTCAACTCCGCCTTGGCCGCCCACGGCTGGGGCGCCGTCTACGGCACCGTGGAATAAACCTAGTCATTTAAGAACGTCCCCATTGACTAAAACGCCGCTTGTGATGGTGTCCACAGGCGGCGTTTTCAAACTTGTATATGCTTTTACTTGTCTTTGGGCGCGAGGTGTTTGCAGACCACACTCATGTAGATCATACCGAGCACGGCAGCGGTGACCGAACCGGCAAGGATGGCGGCCTTGGCGGCCAGGACCTCAAACTGGGCCGTCGGGAAGGCAAGGCCGCTGATGAGAATCGACATGGTAAAGCCGATGCCGCCCAGAATGCCCACACCGGCAATCATGTGCCAGTTGACATTGTGCGGCAGCTCGCAGACCTTGAGCTTGACCAAGGCGAACGTCATGCCAAAGATGCCGATCGGCTTGCCCAGCAGCATGCCAAAGTACACGCCGAGCGTCACCGGGTCGGTGAGCAGCGTGCTCATGTCCACGCCCACTAGGCGAACCTGTGCGTTCACGAACGCAAAGATCGGAAGAATCACAAAGTTGACCGGCGTGGAGATCAGACGCTCCATGCGGATGAGCGGCGGGGTGACGCGGTGCATGACGCGCTCGACCTTAGTGGTCGAAACGGTAAAGTCATGCTGGCCCAGGATGTGTGCCTCGTCATCGTAGCGGTCATCGAGCAACGGCAGGCACTCGCCCAACCAATCGGTAAGGCTATCGAGCTTGACGCCGCACTTGGCCGGGATGGTAAAAGCCAAGATGACGCCGGCAAGCGTGGCGTGTACGCCGCTCTTGAACATGCAGAACCACAACAGCAAACCCAGTACCGAATACGGGGCAAGGCGGTAATGCTGCGTCTTGTTGAGCCACACGAGCGCGCAGGTCACAAGCGCGGCGGCGCCCAACCAAAACGGATTGGGGCTCTGACCGTAGAAGATGGCGATGGCGGCGATAGAGATGAGGTCGTCGGCGATGGCGAGCGTCGAGAAGAACACGCGCACGCCGTTGGGCACGCGATTGCCCAAAAGCGACAGCACGCCCAGTGCGAAGGCAATATCGGTTGCCATGGGGATGGCCCAACCGTTGTGAGCGCCGGCATGGTTAAAGATCAGGTAGATGCAGGCGGGAACGACGACGCCACCCACGGCCGCCAGCATGGGAAGCATGGCCTGACGCGGATTCTTGAGCTCGCCGGCCGTCATCTCGTACTTAAGCTCAATACCCACCAACAAAAAGAAAATCGCCATGAGAAAGTCGTTGACGAAAAGCTCAACGGTGAGACCGGCCGTAAGGTTGCCCAGACCCACATACAGCGGGGTCTCCAAAAAGTGATGGATGGCCTCGTAG
>URDE01000071.1:0-9353 GCA_900546525.1 uncultured Collinsella sp. | reverse complement strand
CCGGCAGCCCCGGCCTTTCCTTTGCCTAGCGCGACCCTCGCGGAGCGCGTGAGCGATAGGGAAAGGAAAGGCCGGAGCGAACAGCCCACGGTACAGTCGGTGTTCGCGCTACGGCAGGATATGGAAACCGAGCGCCGCGATATCCTTGGCAAAGCCGCGCACGGTGTCGAGCGAGACCTCGTACGGGTCGCGACCAATGTTCTTGCGCTTGGCCAGGATGCTGTTGGGCACCGTGATGATCTGGCAACCGCAGGCCTCGGCCTGGTAAATGTTGATGAGCTCGCGCGTGGACGCCCACAGGACCTCGCAGTTGGGCTTTGCGGCGGCCTTCTTAACCGACTCCGTCATAAACGGAATGGGGTCGACGCCGGTATCGGCGATGCGGCCGGCAAAGAGCGAGATGATGGACGGCGTCTCGGCGTCGACGGCCTCGACCATCTCATCGACCTGCGTAGGCGTAAAGATGGTGGTGACGTTGACCTTGATGCCGTCGGCCGAAAGCTTGCGCACCAGCTCGGCGGTGGACTCGCCCTTGGTAGTCACGCACGGAATCTTGACGTAGACGTTCTCGGCCCAGGTAGCGATCTCGCGGGCCTCGACCTCCATGGTCTCGACGTCGTCGGCAAAGACCTCAAACGAGACGGACACATCGGTGATGTGGGTCAGGACCTCCTTGGCAAACGCGCGGTAATCCGTCACGCCGCCCTTCTTCATAAGGGACGGGTTGGTCGTGAAACCCTGAACGTTGCCGTTCTCGTACATGTCGAGCATGCCCTCGAGGTTTGCACCGTCAGCGAACACCTTGATTGCCATCTGCCTGATTCCTTTCGTTAGCATACGGCCAATAAACTGCTAAACACTTTACCTACGTTTATCAAGGCGTGAGCTGCAGTTTTTTATCTTCTCGGCGAACGGTATAAACACCTCAGTGTTTGGATTGATAAATCGATTGAGCATGCAAAAGCAAAGAGTCGCAGTTTGGGCAAACGTCAGAACGCGGGATTCATTAGATGAGGCCGAAATGCTGCATCGCTGTGACGGTACCGTCGTGTGCGACATCGTCGGTCACGTAGTCGGCGGCCGCCTTGACCTCGGGCATGGCGTTGCCCATGGCCACGGCTGTCTCGACGGCGGCGAGCATGCCCAGGTCGTTGCCCGAATCGCCAAAGCCAAAGGTGCGCGCATTTCCCTCGCGGCCCAGATACGCCAGCGCTCGCGCCACGCCCACGCCCTTGTCAATGCCCTTGGGGCTCAGCTCGCGATTCTGGCCACCGGTGTTGCACAGCTCAAACTCGCAATCGATAAAGCCGTCATCATTGGCTACGCGAGCCAAACTGGGCACATTGAGGCATACCTTGCCCACGCGCAGACTGCCGTCGACGCGCATCTCCTCGGCGCTGTGCACCACAGAAGTGCCGATCAGAGACGACTGCTCAACACCCGCAGGTTCCAGGGCAAAAGTAGCCACGTTGGTCTCGAAAAAGGCCTCAATCCCTGCCGCGGCCATACGGCGTGCAAGCTCCTCGACAACGTCCTCGTCAAAGCAGTCCTCATGCACCACGCGGCCCTCGACCTCGAGCGTCGCCCCCGCCATGGCAACGACACCCGCAGGCTCCAAAGCACGCAGACCATCGGCAATCAGCCACAAGGGACGACCCGTGCAGATAAATGCCTGGTGACCCGCATTGCGCAGGCGATGAAACGCCTCGACGACCGCCTGCGAGGGGCAAACCGCCGAAAAGTCCTTGTCGGTCATGTTGTCGGGATCGAACGACGTCAGCGTGCCGTCCACGTCAAAAAAGAGCACGGCGGAATCGGGGCACGCATCAATCATATGGGTTCCTTTCGGGGGCGAGAGTAAACGAAGTATCCATCATATAATGGAGCGACGCAACCAGAGAGGTCACCCATGGAATTTTACGCAAGCTGCCCCGAGGGCTTTGAGTCCGCACTCGCCGATGAGCTTAAACGCCTCGGGCTTTCGCATGTTCGCCGGCTGAAGGGCCGCGCTACATTTGAGGGCGAGCTCGAAGAAGGCTACCGCGCCTGTCTGTGGTCGCGCCTGGCGAGCCGTGTGTTCGTGGTACTCGGGCGCTTTGAGGCACAGGATGCCGATGAACTGTACGATAGCGTTTACGACATCGCCTGGGAGAGCATCGTCCGCCCCGGCGCCACCATCGCCATCACCGCCCGCGGCGTGACCGAGCAGCTGCGCAACACGCGCTTCTCGGCCCTGCGCGCCAAGGACGCGCTGTGCGACCGCCTGGCCGAGACCACGGGCCGTCGCGCCGACGTCGATGCCGCCGACCCCGATGTTCACCTACTGCTTTCGCTGCGCCAGCGTCGCGCGAGCATCAGCCTGGACCTTTCGGGCGACCCGCTGTTCAAGCGTCTGCCGCCCGCTGCGACTCGTGCCGGCGAGGGCGCACACGTGTTGCGCCCCGACTACGCCGCCCTGGTGCTGGCGCAGGTCGGCTGGACCGCACTATGCGAGCGCGAGCTGACGGCCGACGATTACGAAAACGAAGCCCTTCCCACGCTGATCGACGCCTCGTGCGCCGGCGGCGGCCTGCTGCTGGAGGCCGTGAATATCCTGACTGACCGTGCACCGGGCGCCGCCCGCGACCACTGGGGCTTTGAGGGCTGGCAGCTGCACGACGCCGCTCTGTGGGAGCAGTTGCTTGCCGAGGCACGCGAGCGCGAGGCGGCAGCGCGCGAGCGCCAGGCGCGCATCGTGGCCGTAGACATCGACCCCGCCGCCCGCAAGACTGCCGAGCGCATGGTCAAGTGCGCCGGCTACAAGCGTTTTGTCGACTTTTGTGCCGCCAAGCCCGCCACCGTGCTGGACCATGCGGGCGCCGTCGCCGGTGCCGCCCTGGTCGCGGACACGACCGAGACCCCGCTTTCGCTCATGCACGATGCCATGACGCTCATCGGCGAGCTGCGCCGCGCGCCCGAGCTCGCCTCGGCACCGGTCGCCGCGCTCACCCGCGATGGCCTTATGGCCCGCGCGCTCCATGCCGAGCCCGCGCGCTCCATTGCCGTCATGCCCAATAACGAGGAGGCGGCTATTGAGGTTTGGCCCTCGTTCGACCACGCCGCCGCGGCATTTGAAGCTGCGACCAGCGCAGATGCCGAGGAGCAGACCGCAGACGCTCAAGACGAAGCCGCCAACACCCCCATGCCCGAACCTGCTGCCACGCTCGACCTGGGCGACGGCAATCCGCTGCCCGTGCTCATCCCCGAGTCCGAGCAGTTCGCCAACCGCCTGCGCAAGAACGCACGCCTGCGTCGCAAGTGGGCAAAGCGCGAGGGCGTGAGCTGCTACCGCGTCTACGATGCCGACCTGCCCGACTACTCCGCCGCCATTGACCTGTACGAGGGCTGCCCGCAGACGCCGGGCCGCTGGCTCGTCATCGCCGAATACGCCGCGCCCAAGACCATCGACCCCGCGCTGGCCCAGGCCCGCATGCTCGACATTTTGGCCATCGCGCCGCGCATCCTAGATGTTCCCGCCGAGCATGTGCACGCCAAGGCCCGCATGCGTTCGCGCGGCGGCTCGCAGTACGGCAAGCAGGGCGCCGGCAAGGGCGCATCGGGCGAGCGCGCCAACATCGCGCGCCGTCGCCTGCCGCTCATCGAAGAGGGCGGACTCACCTTTGCCGTCAACTTTGACGACTACCTGGATGTGGGCATCTTCCTGGACCACCGCGTCACCCGCAACCTGGTGCGCGAGCACGCTAAACAGGCGCGCCGCTTCCTCAATCTGTTCGCCTACACCGGCACCGCCACCTGCTATGCGGCAGACGGCGGTGTCGAGGAAACTGTGACGGTCGACCTTTCCAACACCTACCTGGACTGGGCCGAGCGCAACATGCGCCAGAACGGCTTTGTTGGTCCGCAGCATCATTTTGTGCGCGACGACGTGCTCGCCTGGATTCGCGACCAGCGCCAGACGCGCAACCGCTGGGACCTGATCTTTGTCGACCCGCCCACGTTTTCGAACTCGTCCAAGATGGGCCGCCGTACCTGGGATGTCCAGCGCGACCATGTTGAGCTTTTGGCCGGCGTATCTCGCCTGCTCGCACAGGGCGGGCACGCCATCTTTAGCTGCAACCTGCGCGGTTTCCGCCCCGAAACGCGCAAGCTCGCGCGCGCGGGCGTCGTGCTGGAGGACATTACGGCGCAGACCATCCCCGAGGATTTCGCACGCAACCAGAAGGTGCATCATTGCTATATCGTGCGCCGCCTGCCCATCGAGGACGCCATGGCCGAGGTCGGCTTTAGCGCCGAGGAGATTGCCGAGCGAACCGAGGAGCTGCGTAACCCCGAAGCGCGCAAGCCTCGTGCAGCAGCGCCCGCACCCGCGCAGGCTGGCAACGGCAAGTCTAACTTTGCTGGCAAGCCCTCCCCCGCCGGCAAGCCCAAAAAGAAGAAGTTCTACGCCAGCAAGCCCAAGGGCAAATAAACAAAGTTGCGGTGGAATATGGACTGCTTTGCCTGGAATTAGGTAAATTTAGACCGTATTTCACCGCAACTCATAGTGGGATGGCGGACGCCGTCCTACCCTTGGGTGACCAGGCGGTAACCGATGCCCACGTGCGTCTGGATATAGCGCGGATGCGCGGGGTCGGACTCGATCTTCTTGCGCAGCGTGCCCATAAAGACGCGCAGGCTCGCCAGGTCGCTCTTAGTTGCCGTGCCCCAAATCTCGTGCAGGATAAACTGGTGCGTTAGTACCTTGTCGGCGTTATGTGCCAGCAGGCACAAGAGCTTGTACTCAATCGGCGTCAGGTGCAACTCCTCGCCATCCATCGTGGCAATGCCGGCATCAAAATCGATATGCAGTTCACCGGTATCGAACGAGCCCTCGGAGACAACGCCGCCCGTTTGCGCATACGAAAGGCGCCTGAGCGTCGTGCGGATGCGCGCGAGCAGTTCCTCGACCGAAAACGGCTTGGTCAGATAGTCGTCGGCACCGGCATCGAGCGCGCGGATTTTGTCCGCATCCTCGCTGCGCGCCGAGACCACGATGATCGGCATGCCCGACCATGCGCGCACCGACTCCACCACCTTGACGCCGTCCATATCGGGCAGGCCCAGATCGAGCAACACAATGCTCGGCGCTTGCGATGAGGCGGCAGCGATAGCGGCATGGGCGGTCTCCACGGCCATATGACGCAAGCCGTGCGCCTCGAGCGCGGCAACGATAAGATTGCGAACGGCAGGGTCGTCCTCAACGACCAAGATGAGCGGTTTTACGGCAGAGTTCGGCACAGCGCTACTCCTTATCAAACGAAACATCGGCGACGGGAAGCTCAATCGTAAAGACCGAGCCGTGCGGGTCCGCCGCGGCAACCTCTATGCTACCGCCATGCGCCAGCGCAATGGAGCGGCAGAGCGAAAGACCCAGGCCCACGCTGCGGTGGCTGTCGGCAAGACCGTGGTTGGCGGTGTAGAACGACTCAAAGATTCGCTCGCGGTCCTCGGGCGCAATGCCCGGGCCGTCATCGGCCACCGAGCACGCCACGCGTCCATCGTCGACGCCAATCGAAATCACGATATGCGAGCCTGCGGGCGTATAGGTGATGGCGTTGTTCACCAGATTGACCACCAGCTGCACCATCAGGCGCGCGTCGACGTTGACGAGCGCCGGCTCATCGCACGCCACCACCTTAAGGTCGTGCTCGCGCACGGCAGGGTTCACGTGGCGCAGTGCCTCCTCGACGATATCGTCCATGAGCTCGAGCGTAGTCGACAGATGCATGCCGCCGCCCTCGAGCTTGGTGATGGCGAGCAGGTTCTCGACGGTGGCGTTGAGCCACAACGCGTCCGAGCGAATGGATAGAAGCAGGCCGCGGCGCGTCTGGGCATCGAGCACCGCGGTGCCGGTCGAGCCCTGATCGAGCAGCACGTCGGCATTACCCGAAATACTGGTGAGCGGCGTGCGCAGATCGTGCGAGATGGAGCGCAGCAGGTTGGCGCGCAGCTGTTCGTTTTTGGCGAGCACCGCCGCTTCCTCGCGGGCCTCCATGGCGCGGGCGCGGTCGAGCGCCAGCTCGCCTTCGCTCACGATGGCATCGGCAAGTGTCCGCTCCTCATGCGTCAGCACGTTGGGCTCGGCAACGATAGCCAGCACGCCCACCACCGAGGCGGGGTCGCCCGAGCGCGCGAAGCCGTCGCCTGTGCGAACCGTCAGGTAGATGCCATAAAACGCCGAGCCACCATAGGTGGCATCGAGCGGCGTTCCCACATAGGCGGACGCCGAGAGCCGCGGCGGCATTTGCGGCGCCAGTTCATGCACCGGCGCGGCATCGCCCACGGCCGTGTATGTCGCACGCGGCAGCAGGTCATCGCCCTCGGCGTCGGCGCTGTACCACACGGCCGGGCAGCCCGAAAGACGCGCCAGCTGCGTGGCCATGGCGTGAACGATCTGCTGCTCGTCGGCGCAGCGCTGCAGCATGCGGTTGGTCTCGAGCACCATATGCGTGCGACGGTCACTGGCGGCAGCCTGCGCCAAGGCCCGGCGCAGGGCCAACGCAATCGAGCTCGACACAAGCGAGACCACGAACATGATGAAGAACATGCCGGGATAGCCGCGGTCGATAAGCGACAGCGAGTAGCGCGGGTCGACAAACAAGAAGTTGTAGAGCGCCACGGCGGCAGCCGAGCTCAGCAAGCAATACAGGCGACTCCAGGTAAAGAATGCGCACAGCTGAACGGCGAACACATAGACGATCATGATGCTCGGCGCGAGACCCGGATGGTCGAGCAGCGCGCCCACAATCGTCGCCGCGACCAGCAGCCCCACCGATACGCAGGCGTCATACAGAGGAGTGCGGCGCGTCAGCGTTGTGCGCCGCCACCAAAAGCTATCGGCAATATCGCCGTCCGTACGGACGTCCATCAGCGCCCCGCCCCTCTCTCAAAAACAAAAACCACCACAAAGGGACAGGCACCTTTGTGGTGGTTTCCCTTGTGGTGGTTCCAAGTGTATAGCCTTTGCAACCGGCGGTCGCTAGACAAACAGCACGTGCGCGAGCAGGGCACACACGCACACCGCTCCAAATACCAGTGCCACGATCGAGATCACGCGGTCGGCCATGTCCATGTTGGCACGATTCGTAAAGAACCGATCTTCGGCGGCGTCGACGCGCGCCTCACGCACCATTTCGACCACCGCCTCACGGCCATCGAGCGCCTTTGTATCCATGTTTACCTCCCCGGCCTCATGCTTATCCATCAAAAACCAACTCCGTGTAGCCGCCGACGTCTACGGCCGCTCGTTGGGAGCCAGGCGTTGCATCTTGTTCACGGCCTTGAACTTGGTGAACAGCGGCACGTACTCAAAGCTCACGTTGGAGTTCTCCAGGCCGTACCAACGCGCAGGCGTGCCGGCGGCGCGGCGGATGATGTACTTGAGCGTGATGGCCGTACGTTCGCTCGGCTCCACATCGCTTTCGGGCGCCAGAAGCTTACGGATCAGGACAAACTTGAACGTGCCGATGTTACCCGGATCCTTGTAGACCGAGTAGTCATGCGTCTGCGGCGGCAGCTCGCCGGTGGCAGCCAAGTCCTGAACAACCTGACGCAGGTAGGCATTGACGCGCTGGTTGATCTTGTAGCCCAGGTACAGATGCACGCGGAACACGTAATCGGTGCCGAACGTCTCGACCGAATAGGCAAAGGTGTGCGGTTCGTCCATGGTCTCGACATTCACAAACCACCAGGCGCGGGCGCGCTTGGGATGCTTGTCCAAGATCGAATAGACGATATCGCGGTCGATGTAGTCGGTATGGGTGTCCTTGGTCAGGTACACGACGTTGTCGCTCATGCGCTCGTAACGGTCGTCGTCGCGCAGGCGCTTGAGCTGCGGCAGGTAGCTGCGCAGCGGCAGCAGCGTAAACTGGCGCTGCTCAACAGCCGTACCGTTGTACCAGCACACCATGATGCCCATGATGAGCGCGGCCATGAGGATGGTGAAGTAGCCGCCGTGGAAGAACTTGGTGAGCGAGCTCACGAAGAAGAAGCCTTCGAGCAAAAGGAAGAAGGCCGCGAAGATCCACGGAGCAACCTTGAGCTTGCGCTCCTCGTGCAGGTAGAAGAAGAGCAGCAGCGTGGTGCACATCATAGTCAGCGTAATGGCAAGGCCGTAGGCGGCTTCCATATGCGCCGAGTTCTGGAACAGCAGCACCACGATGACGCAGCCGACAAGCATGACGTTGTTGACCATGGGGATGTAGAGCTGGCCCTTGGTCTCGGCAGGGTAGAAGACCTGCATGTGCGGCATGAGGTCCAGACGGCTGGCCTCGGACACCAGCGAGAATGCGCCGGTGATGAGCGCCTGCGAGGCAATGATGGCCGCGACGGTGGAAAGGCCTACGGCAAACGGGCGCAGGCCCGGGGCGAGCATCTGGTAGAACGGGTTGAGATCGGCAATGCCCATGAGCTCGGGGTTGGCAGCGTTGTTCATAAGCCAAGCGCCCTGGCCCATATAGGAAAGCAGCAGGCAGCACTTAACGAACGGCCAGGTAGCGTAGATGTTGCCGCGGCCGACGTGGCCCATGTCGGAGTAGAGCGCCTCGGCACCGGTGGTGGCGAGGAAGCAGCTGCCCAGAATCATGATGCCCGCGTGGTTGTTGGGGCTCAGCAAAAAGGCGATGCCGCGAACCGGGTTGAGGCACAGCAGCACGGCGGGGTGCTGGAAGACAAAGAACAGACCCGTGCCGCCCAGGAACAGGAACCACAGCGTCATGATGGGGCCAAAGGCGTGACCGATTTTGGCCGTACCGATGCGCTGTACCAAGAAGAGCACGATGATGATGGCGAGCGTAATGGCGACGACGCGGCCTTGGTCATCGCCCAGCACGGCATGGACCGCCGGGATGGTGCGCAGGCCCTCGATGGCCGTGGTAACGGTAACGGCCGGCGTCAGGATGCCGTCGGCGAGCAGTGCGGCGCCACCCAGCATGGCGGGGATGATAAGCCACTTGCCGCAGCGCTTGACCAGGCTGTACAGGGCAAAGATGCCGCCCTCGCCATGGTTATCGGCGCGCAGCGAGATGAGCACATACTTGATGGTGGTCAGCAGCGTGACCGTCCACACGACAAGGGAGAGCGCGCCGAGCACGAACTCCTCCGTGACGCTTCCGATGCCGCCGTTGCCGGCGACGAGCGCCTTGGTTACATACATGGGGCTGGTGCCGATATCACCATACACCACGCCCAGCGTGACGAGCATCGCCGAGATGCTCACAGGAATCGCAGCGTGCGAGGCTGCCTCCTTGGCCTTTTGTTCCATAAGCCGGTTTCCTCCCAACTTTAATGTTCGAAGGGATTATAGGTAATCGGCC
>URDE01000070.1:0-9365 GCA_900546525.1 uncultured Collinsella sp. | reverse complement strand
GTTCTACCACTCGCCCCTCAAATCCGACCGCTCGGAAATACGCGCGACACAAAATGATTCATCAAGGTCGCATTATTCGTAACAGGGTTGTTAACAGCGTCTCGCGTGGGCGCCAATGGGACAGGTCGTGCGCTTATCCAAGCACACCGCCGCCAACGAGGCAAACAGCCCAACAAAGAAGAACTCTACGGTATGGGCGACACGACGGATGTTGGTGCCCATCCACATGCAAACGGGGGCAAGTGGGTCTGGGTGGGCAACGGTAGCCGTTGAGCCCGCGTCCCCCGACAGCCCTACTCCGTCTCGCGCATCCAGCGATCGAAGGTCCCCACGCACACACCCAAACGCTTTGCCGCCTGACTCCGGGTAATATTGCCCGCCTCATAGATATCCCGCACTCGTTCAAATTGCGGAGGGCACGGCTTGCGGGGCCGACCGAAACGCACGCCGCGCGCCCGAGCCGCCGCGATTCCCTCCGCCTGACGACGGTGGATGTTCTCTCGTTCCACCTGCGCCACATAGCTCAACAGCTGCAAAACGATATCGGCGATCAGCGTGCTGGTCACATCCGATCCGCCGCAATCTCTCGCACGCGTATCGAGCAACGGCATGTCCAGCACAACGATGGCCGCACCAAGTTCCTTGGTTATACGACGCCATTCCTCGAGTATCTCGCTGTAGTTTCGACCCAGCCGATCGATGGAAAGCACCACCAACACGTCACCGGAAGCCAAGACATGAAGCAGTTCCCGATACCGAGGGCGATCAAAGTCCTTACCGCTTGCACGGTCGGCAAAAACATTCGCCGGCTCCACGCCATAGGCGCTCAGCGCATCCAACTGGCGATTCAAATTTTGATCGCGCGAACTCACCCGTGCATACCCATATACCGTTGCCACAACATCCCCGCTCTCTCGTAAACCTGCCAAAAAGGGACAGGTTTGTTTTGGTAGGTCCTATCTCCAAAAAGCATATGAAGAAGCGGCTGAGCTCATGGCAGGGCAATCAAGAGACACGCAAAGAGGGCGGCCCCGAAAGACCGCCCTCTCCGCTTTGCCGATACTCACTCCGCACCGGTTAATGAATGAGCTTAAAGTCCAAATGTCCGCGAGTAGTGTTGACGCGCGAGACCTCGATAATCACGCGCTGCCCCAACTCAAAACGACGCCCCGTGTCGGCACCCGTCAACGTGAGCGCGTCCTCGTCAAACTCAAACCATTCGTTACCCAAGCTCTTAATGGAAACCAGTCCCTCGACCTGCGTTAGGTCGAGACGCACGAATAGTCCCATGCTGCTGACCCACGAGACCGTTCCGGCATAGCGCTCGCCCAGGCGGTCCTCGTAGTACTGCGCAATCTTGATTTTTTGCGTCGCATGGCTGGCAGCGTCGGCCGCACGCTCGGCATCGCTGCACGCGCGGCAGATTTGCGGCAGGATGCGCGGAAGCGACTCTCGGCCTTTTCCGATCAGCCTCGGCGTACGCACCAAGGCGTCTTTCCCGCCCAGCTGCTCGTATGCCAGCTGCAGCTTGAGCACGCGATGCACCACCAGATCGGGGTAACGGCGAATGGGGCTTGTAAAGTGGCAGTAGCACGGCGCGGCGAGCGCAAAGTGGCCCTCGTTGCGAGGCTTATACAGCGCACGCTGCATACTGCGCAAAAGGAGCGTGTTGACGAGCGGCGCGTTAGCCGTGCCGGCAGCAGCGTCGACTGCCGCCTGCAACTCGTCGGGACTTCCCAGGGCAATGCCCGCCGCACGGCGATCATCGATGATGCCGAGCTGCGCCAGCGCCACAGCAGCACCATGTAGGCTGTCGGGGCTGGGGTCATCGTGCACGCGATAGCATGCCTCGATATCGCGGTCGGCCAGCCACTCGGCAACGCACTCGTTAGCCAGCAGCATTGCCTCCTCGATAAGCGAGGTTGCGCAGGAGCGCTCGCGTGCCACGATCTGCACGGGCACGCCGTTCTCGTCCAGCAGCGCGCGAATCTCGGCCGTGTCAAAGTCGACCGAGCCGCGTGCGCGACGTATGCGACGCCGAAGCTCCGCGAGTTCGTTTGCGGCAACCAGGAAATCGGCCAGGTCAACGTTACAGCTGCGAGCAGTGTCCTCGCACGCAAGCCCGCGCTCAAGCGCTTTCTCGCGCGAGGCTTCGGCCGCAGCGACATCCTCCGCAGCGCCCTCCAACACGGAATACTCAACTGCGCCGGCACGCACCAGCAGCGCCTCGGCGCCGTCATAGTCCATACGCACACGCGAACGAATCACACTGGGATAGGGATCGTAATGGCGCACACGGCCCTGCGCGTCGAGCTCGATGTCGACGGTAAACGCCAGGCGATCCTCGTCGGGGCGCAGGGAACACAGGTCACAGGACAGGCGCTCGGGCAGCATGGGAAGCACGCGATCGGCAAGGTAGACCGACGTCGTGCGGTGGCGGGCCTCCAGGTCGATATGCCCGTCCCAGGCGACATAGTGCGAGACGTCGGCGATATGCACGCCCAGCTTATAGCCGCCCTCGGGCGTGCGCTCGAGCGAGATGGCATCGTCAAAGTCACGCGCATCAACCGGGTCAATCGTGATGACAAAGCGGTCGCGCAGGTCACGACGAAGCGGGTCTTTAAGCGCTGCAGTCACGTCGAGCGAAAGCGCCTCTGCCTCTGCCAGCGCCGCCTCGGGATAGCTGTCGGTATAGCCGTAGCGTGCCATAACATATTGGACGCCCAGATCGGGCGCATCGTCACCGCCGATACGGCGCTCAAGAGTCACCGTGCCCGACTCCAAGCGCGTCGGGTAGGTCAGAATGCGCGCGACGACGACATCGCCAGGATGCACACCCAGGCGCTCCGCCGAAGTGTCCTCGGGCAAAATAAAGAAGTCAGCCTTCAGGCGCGAATCGAGCGGCTCGATCACCCCGAGCGGACCGGCGATCCGGTAGGTACCCACCACGCTTATAGCCGCACGTTCAACGACGCCTTCAATCACGGCGCGACGCTCACCATGCGGGCTGTTCTTAATGCTCACGGCCACGGTATCGCCGTCCATGATCTCACGCTTACCGCGACCCATGACCTTGTAATCACCGTTGTCGGTCACGACATAGGCACTGTGCTCATGGAGCTGCACGCGGCCAGTCAGGCTCGGACGACGCTCGCTGCGCACCGGCCCGCGCTTATTGCGAGTTCCACGCTTATGTTTGTTATTGCGCCCCATGGCGCCTCCTTACTATCGATAGCCGTTTACACCCCAAGAGTCTACCCAAATGATCCCTAGGGGACGGCAGGATTGCGGATCACTCGAATCGTCCGACCCCCTAAGTGATCCGTTTTCCTCCGTCCCCAGGGGATCAAAAAACGGGCCGCCCCCGAAAAGGGACGACCCGTTGCAGACGGCATATCCGCAGCGCTTACACGCGCAGATAACGGCGCATGGCAATGGCAGAGCCAAAGAGGCCGATGATCACGCCGACAAGAATCAGTGCGGCGTAGGTCACCAGATAGTACTGCATCGGCAGCGTAAACGACATCCAGCCGACACTCTCTTGCAGGCGCGGAACCAGCAGGTTGCGCAGCAACTCCAAAACACCGATGGAAAGCAGCGAGCCCAGAATGGCCTGAAGCACGCCCTCGGTAATGAACGGCCCGCGAATGAAGCCGTTGCTGGCGCCCACCAGGCGCATAATCGCAATCTCGCGACGACGCGCCGTAATGGACAGGCGAATCGTGTTGTTGATAAAGATGAACGCGATAAAGGTCAGCAGACCGACGAGCACCACGGCGGCGATACGGATGTAGTTGGTCACCTGGAACAGGAGGCTCACTTCCTCATGGCCATACAGCACGCTCGCGTTGACGTCGCCGTCGTCCGCGATCTTTTGGAAGTCGGCATTCTTCTTGAGCTTCTTGGCCGTGCTCTCGACCTGAGACGGATCGTCCATCTCAATCGCGAACGAGGCGGGAAGCGGATTCTGGCCGTCGAGCGCGCTCATGGTGGCGTCGGCGTTGCCCGACATCTTGCTCGTGTACTCGGCCAGCGCGTCGTCCTTATCCTTATAGGTCACGGACTTGACGTTGCTCCACGTCTTGAGCTCGGCCTCAAAGGCCTGAACGTCTGCCTGATCGGCGTCATCGCTAATAAAGGCATTGATGACAACCTGATCCTCGACGGTACCGATCACGGAGTTCAGCATCGCGGAACCCATAATGAACAGGCCGATGATAAACAGCGAAAGGAAGATCGTGATGACGGCGCCGAGCGAGGTGGTCCAGTTACGGAAGAAGTGGCTGATAGCCTCTTTGAGCGAATAGCCCACGTTAGTTGGTGCCATAGTTGCCGTAACCTCCCCTCTCCTGGTCGCGGATTACGTGACCGCCCTCGAGGGCGATCACGCGACGGTGCATGCTATCGACCATCTCGCGGTCGTGCGTGGCGACGATCACGGTGGTGCCGGTACGGTTAATACGCTCGAGCAGCTTCATAATGCCCAGCGAAATCGCCGGGTCGAGATTGCCCGTGGGCTCGTCGCAGATAAGCAGCGGCGGACGGTTGACCATAGCGCGGGCAACGGCGACACGCTGCTGCTCGCCACCGGACAGCTGATCGGGCAGAGAGTCCATCTGATCGGCCAGACCGACCAGGCGAAGCACCTCGGGCACCTGGCTGCGAATGACGCCCTTGGGCTTGCCAATGCACTGCAGGGCAAACGCCACGTTTTCGTAGGCGGTCTTCTGCGGCAGGAGCTTAAAGTCCTGGAACACGGCACCGATCTGGCGACGCAAGAACGGAACCTTGCGGTTCTTGATCTTCATGAGGTCCTGGCCGGCGACCAAAATGCGGCCGCTCGTCGGCTTGACGTCGCGGTTGAGCGTCGAAAGCAGCGTGGTCTTACCCGAGCCGGAGTGACCGACCAAGAAGACAAACTCGCCAGGATAGATCTCGATGTTGATGTCGTCGAGCGCGGGCTTGTTGGGCTGTGCCGGGTAGATTTTGGTAACGTGCTCCATGAGGATGACGGGCTCGACACCGGCCTGCTTGGCCATCTTCTTGCGGCTGGCCTGCGGATCGATGGGCGCAAACACCGACGTAAAGTCGGGGTTGTTGAGCGCATTGTCGAGGCTTGCGACCTCGGCGGCCTGATCGCTCTCGACTACGGGAGCCGCGGGCTGCGTGGGATCGGGAATAGCGGCAAAGAGACCGGACTGCGCAGGCTGAGGAGCCGGCGTCGCAGGGGCCATGGGGTCGGGAATGCCGGCCATGGTAGGCTGCGGCGTGGCGGCGCCAGCCTGAGGCTGATCCACGCGAGCGGTCACCTTCTGCACGGGCTCAAAACCCGCGGCCTCGGAAAGCTCGACATCATTGGTGGGATTGTAGGCAAAGGGATCTGATGCCGGCTGTGCCTGATCTGCCGGCTGTGCGGGGATCGGGCTAAACAGCTGATCCTCTGAATCCGGGGTGGCGAAACGAGTGCCCGCGGCGCCTGGCTGCGTCTTGGGGGCGTCATCGCCCGCACCGGAGGTACGGAAGTGGTTACCCACTGGTGCTCCTTATCGTCGTGCGTTTAAACTACATGAGCGCTTTGTATTTTAGCAGCATTAGCTTTGCTGCACATAAGAAGCATGGCGGGGTTTTGGTCTCACCGGCCGCGCACAGGGTTACCTCCCAAATCGTCCTCGGACATGTCGGAGTCCCCGCTGTGCGCTTCGCGCTGCGGGGACTTCTCCGTCCTGCGGAAAGATTTGGGAGGTAACCCTGTGCGTGGCCTGCGGCTACTAAGGAGTCGCCGCGTTTCTATTAGGTGCAGCAAATGCATGCTTGGGAGAGTCTGAATTGCACTTTGTTGGGATGGGCCCGTTTCCCAGAGGAAGCTCTTGCTTGAAATGGGCTTGATTTGATTGTTGCGCAACTTGGATTTGGATTGTCGATTTACAGTGGCCTCGATAGGAACGCCTATGGTTGTGGGGGCCAGTATGAATTGTCCTTATTGTGGAGCTGAGTTGCGCGATGGCGTGAGGTACTGCACAGCGTGCGGGGCTGCCGTCAATGGCATCTCTGCTGATTCTGGGCTTCGAGTAAAGCCTCGGAACCACGTTGCGGTCATCCTTGCCTGCATGCTGGTAATTGGCATTGTCGGCGGTAGCTGTATGGGCCTTTATCTGCGGCAGGTGTTGTCGCACTTCGTATCCGCCCATTCGGAGCACGCCATTGTGCTGGATGTCACGGCTGCGAGCTGGGACACCGATAACGGGGCATCGCGCGTTCCGATACACATTACGGGCAAGACCATCGACGGAATAACGGTCGACAGGATTGAGTTCGTCGCCTCCGATGGCTCTGGCATCAATCTCATACAAGGTGTTTACACGCTCGAGGCAGCAGGTTCCCCTATCGCTGCGGATGGCACGATCTATCAAATTCCATGCACGAGTGCCACACTCGTCCTCGATGACGCCTTTGCCATGGGTGAAACGATCGATATGGCCGAGCTTGCAGAACAGGATTCAATTCTCACCTTCTGCCCCATTGATGCCGCCGATGCGACCAATGACGAAATCTATGATGCCGCCTTGCTCGCCATGACATACCGAGGCAGCGATGCCCCCGATGTCGCCGCACTGTGCCAAGCCGCAATCAATCGTCGCGACGGAGCCAGCACAAGCGGGAACGCCTTCGAAAGTTGCGGTGAAATACGGATTAATTGAGCCTTTAGGCTGGCAAAACAGTCCTTATTTCACCGCAACTGAAACAGGGGCGCCCTCCAAGAGAGCGCCCCTGCCGGGTTTCCATAGTACTGGCGAAGCAGTTTTATAGTTCTGGCGAAGCAGTCCTTGAGATCCGCCTTGCCTTATGCCAAGAACTCCTTGGTGGTCGCCACGATGTTGGCGGCGTCCAGGCCGTACTTGTGCAGGAGCTCGGCGCCCGGGCCAGACTCGCCGAACGTGTCGTTGACACCGATCTTCTTGAGCGGCGTAGGGCACTGCTCGCACAGGACATCGGCAACGGCGCTGCCCAGGCCGCCGATCACGGAGTGCTCCTCGACGGTCACGACGTGACCGGTCTTGGTGGCGCTCTTGACGATCAGGTCGGCGTCGATGGGCTTAATGGTGTGCATGTTGATGACCTCGGCGTCGATACCCTCGGCAGCAAGCTGCTCGGCGGCCTCGAGGGCCTCGCCGACCATCAGGCCACAGGCGATGATGGTAACGTCGGCGCCCTCGCGCATCACGATGCCGCGGCCCAACTCGAACTTGTAGGTCTCGGGGTCGTTGATGACCGGCGAGGCCAGGCGGGCAAAGCGCATGTACACGGGACCGTCGCACTCGTAGGCGGCGCGCGTCACGGCGCGGGCCTCGACGTCGTCGGCGGGAACGATGACGGTCATGCCGGGAATGACGCGCATAAGGGCGATATCCTCGCAGCACTGATGCGTAGCGCCATCCTCGCCCACCGAAATACCGGCGTGCGTGGCGCCAATCTTGACGTTGAGATGCGGGTAGCCAATGGAGTTGCGGACCTGCTCAAAGGCGCGGCCGGCGGCAAACATGGCAAAGCTGCTCGCGAAGGCAACGCGGCCGGTGGTCGCGATGCCTGCGGCAACACCCATCAGGTTGCTCTCGGCGATGCCCACATCGAAGAAACGATCGGGACAGGCGGCCTTAAACTTGCCGGTCTGCGTGGCGGCGGCCAGGTCGGCGTCGAGGACCACAAAGTCATCGTGCTCGTTGGCGAGCTCGACGAGGGCCTCGCCGTAGCTTACGCGCGTGGCGATTTTCTTGACGTCTGCCATCCTAGAGCTCCTCTCCGGCGGCCGTGAGCTCTGCCATGGCCTGCTCAAACTGTTCATCGTTGGGGGCCTTGCCGTGCCAACCAACCTGGTTCTCCATAAAGGAAACGCCCTTGCCCTTCATGGTCTCGGCGATAATGGCGGTCGGCTGACCCTTGGTGGCGCGGGCCTCGGCAAAAGCGGCGCGGATCTGGTCGAAGTCGTTGCCGTCGGCGAGCTCCACCACATGGAACTTAAAGGCGCGGAACTTGTCGGCGAGCGGCATGGGGTCGTTGACCTCCTCGACGGGGCCATCGATCTGCAGACCGTTGTGGTCGACGATCACGCAGAGGTTGTCGAGCTGCTGGTTGCCGGCAAACATGGCGGCCTCCCAGACCTGGCCCTCCTCGCTCTCGCCATCGCCCAGCAGGGCGTACGTGCGGTAAGTATCGCCCCAGTGCTTGGCGGCAACCGCCATGCCCACGGCGGCGGAAATGCCCTGGCCGAGCGAGCCGGTGGACATATCGACGCCCGGGGTGTCGTTCATGTTGGGGTGACCCTGCAGGTGGCTGCCGATATGGCGCAGCGTCTCGAGGTCCTCCTTGGGGAAGAACCCGCGCTCGGCAAGCACGGCGTACAGGCCCGGAGCGCAATGACCCTTGGAGAGCACAAAGCGGTCGCGATCGGCCTTGCGGGGATCGGCCGGGTCGACGTTCATTTCCTCAAAGTACAAATAGGTCATGATGTCGGCAGCGCCGAGCGAACCGCCCGGATGGCCAGACTTGGCAGCGTGCACGCCGGTGACGATGCCCTTCCTTACCTCGTTGGCAACCTTTTTGAGCTCTTCGTCGCTCATTGTGCCTTCCTTTCATCCTCTTAAGACAAGATGCGCACGGCACCGAAGGTAATCCCAACACAGCCGCAATGCACGTACGTCATTCATTATGCTGGAAACCGATGGCTTTACCAGAGTTTTTATCATTATTTGAACAATTTAGCAGGCAGAACCGCTGATGAAACGGTTTATCAATGTGAACGTCTTTTGGATGCGGTGGCTGCCTCTCGCCCCGGCACAAAAATGATCCGCAATCCTGCCGTCCCCTACGGATCACCTGATCCCTTGGGGACGGAGGAAAACGGATCATGTCCGCAAACCGAAATTCAGCCTACGCGTTAATGTCCTTGAATCCCTCACCGAAGGCTTCCGTAACGTCGGCGACCGTCACAATGGCGTGAGGATCGCGCTCGCGCACGATCGTTTTGAGGGTGTTGAGCTCTCGACGGCTAACGATCACCATGATCACCGGCTTCTCGACGCCCGAATACATACCGGTCGCCTTTAATTTGGTGCAGCCGCGGCCCAGACCATACATGATGTCGGCCGCGATATCGGGGAAATTGTCCGAGATGATGAGCACCATACGACGCTTATTGCCGCCATCGACCACGGCATCGATCACATAGCCGCTGATCACCATCGATAGTCCTGCATACAGAGCATTTTCGAGCGAGAAGACCGGAGCCGATGCCGCGCATACGGCAACGTCGATTGCCATGACGGTCGAGCCCACCGGCAGCGAGGTGTTACGCGAGATGATTTGGCCAA
>URDE01000069.1:0-9442 GCA_900546525.1 uncultured Collinsella sp. | reverse complement strand
CTGCAGGACGGTGCCACGGGTCGATTGTTTGACGACCTGATCACGACCGACCCCCAAAGCTATGCCCTCTCGCTATGGCGGCGCTACGCCATTACGCAAAATGCCGAGCGCATGCACGCGAGCATCGTCGGCATCCTTGCCGAAAAGGTCATGTGTCTGGGATTCGACGGTGCGGCACAGCTCTATCGTGAGTGCCATCAGGTGGACTTCGCTTCCATGGGACACACCCCCTGCGCCCTGTTTGTAACCGTGAGCGATATTGACCGCAATCTCGATCCGCTGACCGGCCTCTTTATTTCGCAGGCGTTTATGGGCCTCATTCGCGAGGCCGATAGGCAGCCCGACGGCAGCCTGCCCGTGCCCGTGCGCTTTATGCTCGATGACTTCGCAAATCTGCAGATCCCCCAGATCGACAACGTGCTCTCGATTATCCGAAGCCGCAACATCTGGGCAACGCTGCTGCTGCAGTCGACCAACCAGCTCGATGCGCTCTATGGCGAGGCACGCGCACGCTCCATCATGGGCAATTGCGACACGCATCTGGTGCTGGCGTTCCAGGATCCCGAGAGTGCCCGGGTGTTTTCCGACCGCGCCGACGCGCTGCCCAGCACGCTCATGGCGACGCCGATCGATCGCTCGTGGCTCTTTGTGCGCGGTCGCACTCCCGAACAGGTCGAGCGCTTTAGGCTCGAAGACCATCCGCTCTACGGGGAGCTGCCCGAGGCGCAGCGAGGCCATGCGGAGGCCGAGATCTAGGCGCAGGGTTCTCGCAGCGCGCGGCGCCCCGGCAATGTTCCACAAAGGCCGTGCGCCCCGGGACCACGGCAAAGCAAAGGGGCCCGCATCCGATAGGATACGGGCCCCTGACTATAAGGCGCGATGCGTTAACAGCAGCGACTACTTGCGATGCGCGCGGTAGAACTCGATGAGCGCCTGGGTCGAAGCGTCCTGCTCGGCCTTGGCGGCGTCGTCGTGGAAGGCCGGGGTAATCTGCTTGGCAAGCTGCTTGCCCAGCTCGACGCCCCACTGGTCGTAGGAGTCGATGCCCCAGACCGTGCCCTCGACAAACGTGATGTGCTCGTACAGGGCGATGAGCTCGCCGAGCGCAAACGGGGTCAGCGTGTCGCCAAAGATCGAGGTCGTCGGGCGGTTGCCCTCAAAGCAACGGGCCGGGACGATCTGCTCGGGCGTGCCCTCGGCACGAACCTCGTCGGCCGTCTTGCCAAAGGCGAGCGCCTTGGTCTGGGCCAGGAAGTTGCCCAGGAACAGCTCATGCACGTCCTGGCCGCTATCGGTCGCAGGGTTGGCAGTATTGGCGAAGGCGATGAAATCGGCCGGAACCACCACGGTGCCCTGGTGCAGCAGCTGGTAGAAGGCATGCTGGCCGTTGGTGCCGGGCTCGCCCCAGAAGATCTCACCGGTGTCGGAGGTCACGGCGCTGCCGTCCCAGCGAACATGCTTGCCGTTGGACTCCATGGTGAGCTGCTGCAGGTAGGCCGGGAAGCGGTGCAGGTACTGGCAGTACGGCAGCACGGCATGGCTCTTGGAACCGAAGAAGTTGACGTACCAGACGTTGAGCAGACCCATCAGCGCGACGGCATTGTTCTCGAGCGGCGTGTTGCAGAAGTACTCGTCGATGGCGTGGAAGCCCTCAAGGAACTGCTGGAAACGCTCGGGGCCGAGCACGACGATCAGCGACAGGCCCACGGCGGAGTCGACGGAGTAGCGGCCGCCGACCCAATTCCAGAAACCAAAGGCGTTGGCGGGGTCGATGCCGAAGGCCTCGACCTTCTCGAGTGCGGTGGAAACGGCGACGAAGTGCTTTGCCACGGCCTCGGCGTTCTGCTCATCGGAGCCATCGATGGCGCCCTGAGCCTTGAGCTGCTCGAGCATCCAGGTCTTGACCTCGCGGGCGTTGGTGAGGGTCTCGAGCGTGGTGAAGGTCTTGGAGACGATAATCACGAGCGTGGTCTCGGGATCCAAACCCTTGAGCTTCTCGGCCTGGTCGTTGGGATCGATGTTGGAGATATAGCGGCAATCAATACCGGCGTCGGCGTAGGGACGCAGGGCCTCGTAGGCCATGACCGGGCCCAGATCGGAGCCACCGATGCCGATGGACACCAGGTGCTCGATCTTTTTGCCGGTAACGCCCTTCCACTCACCGGAGCGCACGCGCTCGGCGAAGGCATACATGCGGTCGAGGACCTCGTGCACGTCGGCGACGACATCCTGGCCGTCAACGATGAGCTGGCCCTTCTCGCTTGCCGGGCGGCGCAGCGCGGTGTGCAGGACGGCGCGGTCCTCGGTGGTGTTGATGTGCTCGCCGGAGAACATGGCGTCGCGGCGCTCCTCGAGCTTCACCTCGCGGGCAAGATCGCACAGCAGCTTGACGGTCTCATCGGTCACCAGGTTCTTCGACAGATCGAAGTGCAGGTCACCAGCGTCAAAGCTCAGCTTGTTCACGCGCTCGGCATCGGCGGCGAACCAGGCCTTGAGGTCGATACCCTCGGCCTCGAGCTTCTCCTGATGAGCCTCGAGCGCCTTCCAAGCGGCAGTCGACGTAGCATCGATAGGTGCGGCAACAGTTGCCATAGAGTCCTCCTCAGCATACGGGCACACGCCTCCATGCGCCCGGACATTCAGATGCCCCTATTCTAGCGCAGGTCAAGACTATAATCAGCGAGCGTTGCCAATCGGCCCCCAAACGGCAACCGACCAAAAAGGGACAGGTTTATTTTGGCAGGTCAAACGCTTTACCAACCAAAAATAACCCATCCCTTTATGCCAAATACTAGGCCGCGGCGCACACGCTGCCGAGCAACTCACGCAGAGGAGACCCAATGCCCTCCAGCAGTTCGGGCGCGATGATGGCAAAAACGGGAACCTCGCCGACGCCCACGACAGCAGGCACCTTGCCCTCCGAGACAATGCATCCATAAGGGACAAAACCGTCTTCGCCGGCATCGAGCGCCGCCATGCGACGCGCGAGTTCGCGCGCAAAGCCGGCAGTATCGGCATCGCCAATCGCTAGGACAAAGTCCACGCCTTCGTCGGTCGCCAGGGCCACGGCTTCGTCGATCAGCTCGTCTCCCCCGTCGCCCTCAACCGAGCCGCAGCGGAAAAGCACGCGCTCGAGCAGAGCTCGATCAAGCGAGCCGAGTGCCGCCGAGACAAGCTCATCACGCGTGTGCTTGTCGCCTCCCAGCACGACCAGTGCCTTAGTGCCGCCATAGTGGGCAACCAATCGCCCGCACCAGCGAGCCACATCCCCATCCGCAACCAAGCGTGTCGGCATACCAAACCCATAATTGACCATCTTTCCCACAACCCTTCCGTGCGTATAGGCGGTATCGATTGTTAGGCTCATGCTACGAAGCAAGGTTTTCCGAGCTGTTTCGCACTCTTTAGAGCTGCGTTAAAAACCCGATGCAGCCGCACGACCATACCTACCAAAAAGGGACAGGTTTTGACGATGTCCGGACGAGCGGGTATTATCGAACAAGTATTCGATAAGAACATGTGTTTGATGGGAGGACGCGTGGGACACGAGCGTCACACCTATATCTGCATCGACCTCAAGACGTTCTACGCCAGCGTCGAGTGCGTCGACCGCGGGCTCGACCCGCTCACCACCAACCTGGTCGTTGCCGACGAATCGCGCGGGCGCACGACCATCTGCCTTGCCATCACACAGGCCATGAAAGACCTCGGAATCCATAACCGCTGTCGCCTGTTCGAGATTCCCGACGGTATCGACTACATCAAGGCCGTACCGCGCATGCAGCACTACATGGAGGTGTCGGCGCAAATATACGGTATCTATCTGGAATTCGTCAGCCCACAGGACGTGCACGTCTACTCCATCGACGAATGCTTTATCGACGTGACGCCCTATCTGGACCTCTATCACACCGACGCTGAAGGCTTTGCCTGCATGTTGCGCGATGAGGTCCTCGCGCACACCGGCATCACGGCGACGGTCGGCATCGGCCCCAACCTATTCCAGGCCAAGGTGGCACTCGACATTACCGCCAAGCACGTACCCAGCCGCATCGGCAAACTCGACGACGAGACCTTTCGCAAGGAGATCTGGCCCCATCGCCCCATCACCGACATCTGGGGCATTGGGCCCGGCGTGGCAGCACGACTCGAAAAATACGGCGTCTACGATCTGATGGGCGTCGCGGCGCTCGACGAAAACCTGCTCTACGACGAGCTCGGCGTCAATGCCGAGTATCTTATCGACCACGCCTTTGGGCGCGAGCCGACAACTATCGCCGATATTCAGGCCTATCGCCCGCAGGCAACCTCAACAACCACGGGGCAAGTGCTATCGAAGGGTTATGCCTATGAGCAAGCCTACACCGTGTTGCGCGAGATGGTCGACAACGCTGTGCTGGACTTAGTCGATAAGCACGTGGTGTGCAACAGCATCTCGCTCTTTGTAGGCTACGCGAGCGAGCGCGCCGACATACGCCGCCTCGACGCCAGCGGCACAGCGCAATATGTAGACGGATGCGGGCATTTGCGTTCGAGCACGTCGAGCATCGAACCCGCCGCAACCGCCGGCCCCAAGCTCGCACCCCGCGCGCCCAAGCCCGTCCAGCGCGATGACGAACGCCGACGTTTGGTGCGAGAGGCACAGGCGATTGACGGCATCTTTGTGGGCGAACACGGCGGCAAGCCGCGTGGTGGCTATGCCGCGCTCTTTGCGCACTCCAACGCCTCGCGCAAGCTGCCCGAGCGCACCAATTCGTTTAAGAAGATCATGGGCTATTTCGATGAGCTCTGGGCGCAGACTGTCGATCCCAAACGACCGGTCAAGCGCATCAACCTGGGATTTGGCAATCTGGTGCCCGAGGAATTTGCCACTATCGACCTGTTCAGCGATGTTAAGGCCGATGAGCGCGAGCGCGACCTGGCGCGCGCCGTCCTGGCCGTGAAGGGCAAGTACGGCAAGAACGCGCTCGTCAAGGGATTAAGCTTCACCGCCGGCGCCACCGCACGCGAACGCAACGATCAGGTAGGAGGACATCGTGCCTAAGTCCCAACAACAGCCGATGCGGCCACCGACGCCTTTTGAACGTCTAGCGGACCCCGAGGGAAGACGTCGATCCGCCGACCCCAAGCTCACCGCCAACGGCGCCGTCCGCGCCGGCCGTGCCGCACAGTTTATGCCCTTTGCCGCCCTCACGGGATACTACGAGCTCGTGCGCAAACAAGAGATCACTGTTGAGCCCAAATGCGAACTCACGGAAGAAAACGCCCTCGAGCTTTCGAAAAAGCTCGAGGGCCTCAAACGCGGCGACCTGGTGCGCGTCACCTATTACGATATGTACGGCTATCGTAGCCGCACGGGCATTCTCGACGAAGTGTTACCCGCATTCAAGCTGCTCAAACTCAGGGATATCGCCATCGACTTCGACGATATCAAAAACATCGAGCTGCGCGGACGCGCCTAGCGACAAGAACGCTTGCGCAAGACGAGGGCAATGCCAAGCACCGCGGCAGCTGCAACCAGCAATCCCAAGACCAGCGTGAGGGTCGAGTCGCCAGCGTGAGGCAGCGAGCCGTCCTTCGGAGTCTTCTTAGTGGCCGTCGTGACGGTGGTCGTGGTGCTGCTCGACTGGTCGTTGCCGCCCGTCTGGCTGCCACCAGGCTGATCGCCGCCACCCGGCTGCGAAGGATTGGTGGGTTTCGTCGGATCCGGAGTACCGGGATCAATCGGATTCTCCGAATTCTCCTTGCGCTGGATCCAAACCTGGCAGCCATAGAACGGGTTGGCGGTACCAAGGCACAGACCCTGGTTGGTCACCGCAAAGGTGCGCAGACCATGGTTATACGGATCGTTAAAGCCATTGGTCGTCAGCGTCGTAAAGTTCACGCCGTCCTCGGTCACATACATATCAAAGCCGCGCTCGGCATCGCGCAGGTAGTACATGCACGTAAGCACGCTCTGCAGCTTCTTGAGGTTCTCCTCGCTCAGCAGCTTATCGAGCGCATCCTGAATATCGCCCGGCAGCTCGGTGCCATAGGCATCCTCGTACTGCTGCTTCAGGCTCTCATAGCTATCGAGCATGTCCTGATACTGGTCGGCAAAGGACTTGAAGTACGCGATCTCGCCATCGATCTTCTGGACATAAGCGGCGTCGTCCTCAAAGTCCTGGGACATCGTCGAGGCCTGATCGCAAAGATCGCCCGTGGCATCCTCCAGCGCATCGCTTAGATCGCCAAAGCCCTTAGCAACCTCGGTCTTCTCGTCATCGACATCGACGGCCTCGTTTGAATCATCAACCTCGGCAGCTTCGTTCGAATCATCGACCTCGACGGCCTCGTTTGAATCATCGTCCGCAAGCGTGTTCACGGGAACGATGGGGTCGTCAGGCGATTTCTTGTCGAGCAGGTGATCGAGCAGGTCCCTAAGGCGCTGAACCTGAGAGTCCCACTCCTCGGGCGTCATATCGATAATGTCGCCATTGGAGAACTGGCCGATCGGCTCAAGCAGGCTCGCGGTATCAAAGGTACCGATATACAGCTTGCCGTCGAACTTCTGCATGCGCCAAATGTACTGGTTCTCGTTTCGGCCAA
Organism: uncultured Collinsella sp.; assembly: GCA_900546525.1. Taxonomy (GTDB): domain Bacteria; phylum Actinomycetota; class Coriobacteriia; order Coriobacteriales; family Coriobacteriaceae; genus Collinsella. The sequence continues at coordinate 2,854 of URDE01000069.1, read as the reverse complement.
AGCCCGAAGTCAGGCCGGAAATGCCGCCCTCGGGGAACATGTCGGTGCGATCGCCAACGACGAGCTCCATGTTCTCGTCCTTGTCCATGCGATAGATGTTAACCGACTGCTCAAGATTGGCATTCACAAACGAGCAGTCAACGCCGCCCATGCTGCTCTTGCCGCCCTCTTCGGTGTTGGATTTGTTGAACAGGATGCGCTCGAGGGCAATCTCCTCGTCGTTGTATTCACCGATATAGAGGTAGTCGTTGTAGACGATGAGGTTGGCAGCGCCAGAACGGGTACGGGCAGGATCGATGCCAAAGCAGTACTTTGCACGGCACTTTGGATCGGTCGCATCCTTATCGCCAACAATGGGAGTCCACGAATAGCTGCCGTCGGCGTTCTTGTCGCCACGAACCATGGCAAACGACTGCATGGAATTATCATCGGGAGCGTTCTCGGGCGTACCGGTGCAGATGGTCGCATAGAGATGGCCATTGTACGAAACCATATCCCAAATGGCGCCACCGTAGATGCTGTCCTGATAGCGAATCGCCGGATAGCCAAACAGCGTCTTCGAGTTAGCAATCTCGGTGAAGCTAGCCTGGCCCTTCGAAGGGTCAGATGACGTCAGGATTGTCGCCACAAACTCATTGCCCGCTTTACCCACATTGCTGATGACGAGCTGGCCATCATGGACGCACATGCCGCGGATACCGGTTGAGATGCCCTGCTTGTAGGCATCGCGGTAATCGTCCACGCTCGAAAGGCCCTGATAGACAACTTTCCACTCATCCGTCTTAGGATCGATCTCGTATACAGAAGGCAGACCGCTTTTGCCGCCATTGGTCCTGACGCTGCCGCAGAAATAGAGCTTACCCTTATAGCTCACGGCATTGCGGAACAAAGGACCGACGCCGTTGAGCGATTCAGAGAGCAGCAGCTTGGTCTCACCGGTCTTGGTATTGATCTTAACCAAGATGCCGCCGCTGTCCTTGTCGGCCGTGCCGTCCTCCTTCTGCTGTCCATAGAAGAACGTGCCGTTAAACATGGCCTCCAGCGTCAGGCGCATGGTCTCGGCATCAAAGGAATCGCCCAGCGTGCTGTCCATGAGCGTAAGCGTGTTGCCCATCGCCGCATAGCAGGTGCCCACATAAAGCCAGTCACCATAGCTCGCAGCCGCCCAAGTGTAGCTCTGGCCGCGATCGCCTTCGTTGTTGGCCGTATTACCATCGGCACCCGGAACGGCAACGGCACCGTTACCCTGGTAGTCGACGATGCCATCCGGCTGCGACGTTCCTACCGTAGGATGCGAGAGCTTCTCAAAGGAATACCCATTTCCCGCATTGTAGGTAACGGCACCCGAAGCGTCTTCGGCGTGCGCCGGCAGCGGCGATACCAAGATAGCGGCAAGCGCTGCCACCAAGCCAAGTGTTCTCACTCGTCTCATAAAGCTATAGCCTCCCCTGACCTTAAGCCCAGTTTTAGCATTTCTCATCTCTGTCCACGTTTAATTGCGATCTGGGCGCAGCAATAATCAGCGTATAAATATACACCTGTAATTTTTTGGACGGGTTAATAAATGCTCGATTGGTGGCGAATTCCGCGCAAACCGTCACCAAACTCCACTTTCGCCGCATCTAAAGATTATTTTTTGCGCAAATTTTTGGATACCGATAGTCACAATGGGCAGGAGGCTGGTACCCACCGGAGAGGGCAACGCCTACATTTTCATAACGTAATAGCCCGCGCCCCTCACCGCCGTCTCGAGTGCGTCGCGATCAACCGGGCGCTTCGAGCGTACGCGTGCCGTGTGGTCCGCATACGTCACCGTAGCCCACACGCCATCAAGCGTATTGAGGGCATTGGCTACGTTCTGAGCGCAGCCGTCACAGCTCATGCCGCCGATGAGCAGCTCGTCGCTATAGGGATAGTGCGATGCATCGGTATCCACCACAACAACCTTTTTGGCCCTCTTGCCGCTCGCGCCATCGCTGCAGCAGCTCTTTCCGTGTGTCGAAGCGACAATGCGACGCAGGCCAAAGAACATGCCAACGGCAATCACGGCAAGCACGATGAGATTCGCAGGGTTGAGCAAGTCACTCATGCGTTCCCCTTTCAAGTAGCCCTATCTAGATACCCCCATGGGGTGTCCCCATCTTAACCCAAAATCATGTCCGTTCGGTCAATTAGTTTCCCTCTTCAAACTTTTTAGTTGACCATGGCTTACTTTCGTGTATAAGTTTTCCTAGGCTAACAGTTTAGATCCGTAAGGAGCGCCGTGACTCGAACCATAGACATTCCAACGTTTCAGGCAGCGGTCGTGCGCAACTGCTCCCCCACGCTCGCGAGCATCAAACCGGCATCGCTCTTTACCTATCCCGGCGTTTACGCCAACCAAAACGGAAAACCCGGCGCCGCCCATATCGAAGGGCGACGCTCTCGCCTGCTCGCCGTCATAACCCAATGCAACCGCGAGCTCCAGCCACTCGGGATCCATATGAGCGTTTTGGTCTGGCGCCCCTGCGGAGCGCTCATCTATGTGTACCGCCCTGCGGACCTCATGCGATACCTCTCCGACCCCCGCGCCACGACGGCGCTTGCCGCCGAAGGTTACGATGTCCACAACCTGCCCGCATCACTGGTGCATCTCGCCGCGCGCATCACGCTGGCAAGCAGCAATGCCGCAGAAAGCGCCTATGACGGCAGCGTCTGCGCACTCGCGCGAAATAGGCACTGCGATACGGGGTGCATGTGCGAGTTCCCCCACGAAATTGGCTATTTTTTGGGCTATCCCTACGAAGATGTCCATCAGTTTATCGTCCAGCACGGCGAAAACTATAAGGTCTTTGGCGCATGGAAGGTATACACA
>URDE01000068.1:0-9664 GCA_900546525.1 uncultured Collinsella sp. | reverse complement strand
GCGAAGCTGCTTGACCTGGGCTCCTGTCAGTGCCATGGGTTCTCGCTTTCTATGTATGGGGCGCCCCGCAATGGGGCCTTAATCTACGTGAGCTGTCCCACGATAGCGCAGGAACGGCGTGGTGTGGAGCGCGTTTGCCCAGTTCGCAAAGAATGCGGATGCCGGGCGGGAATACGATGCAAGCTTTAGATGGACTACGGGCGGGGCGCAGAGACCGGCTCCCAGGCGATAAACGCCCATCGGACTTTGCGGATGTGGTCGAGCATGTAGCGTCCCTGTGGTACACCCTTGGATCCCGGCTCGCCGGCATGGGGGTTCTCGATCATGTGGTGGGCGATATAGTCGCGCAGTCGGTCGACCTTGTCCTCGTTGCCATGCTCGAGCATGCGAGAAAAATCCGCCACGCCCGCCTCGAGACTATCGAAGGTGTCGCGACGGGGCGATTCAAAATACGTGACCTGCGGCAGCGCCCCCATCTGAATAAGGATGTTAAAGGCATACACAAAACCATTGCTGCAGGTAACCGAGGCGCCGATGGCGTTCATCAGATGCAGGTCATAACGCGGGCTGGAGTTGGCGACCATTGTGACAGCACAACGCCGACGAGCCGTACGATCAAGCTTGGCAAGTGCCCCCTTCAGGTCGTCCGTAGTAACCGAGCGACTCGCAAAGGCAACATCAACAGCCTTGGCAACCGGCCCAACCAGATCCCAATCGTCATCCCAAGCAAGCTCAAGCGGCGAAATAAGATCCTCGAGCCCGTAATACTCAATGCCGGCATCAAGCGTGCCCAACATAGCAGGAGAGAAGTCGGCAGCAATCACGGAATGCCCAGCCTGAGCAAGCGGAATAGCAATCGACCCAGCCCCACACCCCATATCGAGCACCGACTCGCCAGGCTCAAGCGCCAACAGCTTTATAAAATCCCGAGCATAAGGGGCAGTCTCCAATGGCCGAAAATGCCGAGCCCGCTTATCCCACTCAAAAGAATCATCAGCCCGATGCCGAGCGGCCTGCAGACGCATCCATTCGCCATTCCAATCCGCAGAAAGCAGCTCAGAACGAATCAAATCATCAGCCACGGGCTATCCCCCTCACAACAAAAAAGCGACTCCTTCCAAAAGAAGAGCCGCAACCAGCATATATCAGAAAGAACCGATCCAACGCCAAACCGCAGTATCGACCATGTGGTGCAGGAGCGAAGCAACTGCAACCGGGATAGAACCCAACTGAGGTCCCGTTGTGCGGGAGCCCCGGGGAGGGCAAATATATAAGGTCGATCGCGAGTTTCGCACGAGCCGGAGAGCACTTAATGTGCTCTCCGTGCGAGTCAGGACTGTCCGAGCAGGCGACCTTATATATTTGCTCTCCCCGGGGCTCCTCGTCCGAACCCCTCAGCTAGTTCTTCAGCGAGTTCAGCGGTGCCGGGAAGCGTCCACCACGGTGGGCGAGCACGGTGCCGGCGTTGGGGTTCACCGGCATGATGGGCGCACGGCCAAACAGGCCGCCATACTCGACGCAGTCGCCCACACCCTTGCCGATGGCGGGAATCACGCGGACGGCCGTGGTCTTATTGTTGATGACGCCGATGGCCATCTCGTCGGCGATGATGCCGGCGATGGTCTCGACCGGGGTGTCGCCGGGGATGGCGATCATGTCCAGGCCAACGGAGCACACGCAGGTCATGGCCTCGAGCTTCTCGAGCGAAAGTGCGCCGGCCTCGACGGCAGCGATCATGCCGGCGTCCTCGGATACGGGGATAAAGGCACCCGAGAGACCGCCCACGCTGGAGCTGGCCATGACGCCGCCCTTCTTGACGGCATCGTTGAGCATGGCGAGCGCGCAGGTCGTGCCGGGGCCACCGCAGGTGCCCACGCCGATGATCTCGAGGATGCGCGCGACGGAGTCGCCGATGGCAGGCGTAGGTGCCAGCGACAGGTCGACAATGCCCTTCTCGACACCCAGGCGATGGGCGGCCTCGCGGCTCATGAGCTCGCCGGCACGGGTGATCTTAAAGGCGGTCTGCTTAATCTTCTCGGCGACTTCCATCATCGAGGCGGAGTCGGGCAGCTTCTCCAGGGCTGCCGCCATAACGCCGGGGCCCGAGACGCCAACGTTGATGACGGCGTCGGCCTCGCCACCGCCGTGGACGGCGCCCGCCATAAACGGGGAGTCCTCGACCATGTTGGCAAAACAGACAAACTTGGAAGCGCCGACGGAATCCTGGTCGGCCGTGAGTTTGGCGGCATCGATGATGGTCTGGGCGGCCATGAGCACGGCGTCCATGTTGATGCCGGCACGCAGGCTGGCGACGTTGACGCTGGAGCAGACGCGGCTGGTGGTAGCGAGCGCCTGGGGGATGGACTGGATGACGCGGCGGTCGGCGTCGCCGATGCCCTTCTGGACGAGTGCGGAGAAGCCGCCCAGGTAATCGATGCCGAGCGTCTCGGCCGCGCGGTCGAGGGCGTGCGCGATGGGGGTGAGGTCCTCATCCTTGCAGCATGCGGCGATCTGCGCCACCGGGGTGACGGAAACGCGCTTGTTGACAATGGGGATACCGTACTCGCGCTCGAGGTTCTCGGCGGTCTCGACCAAGTGCTCAGCCGTGTGCGTCACGTGGTCGTAGATCTTCGTGCACATGCGGTCGAGGTTCTCGTCGCCGCAACCCATGAGCGAAACACCCATGGTGATGGTCCTGATGTCGAGGTTCTGCTCCTCAACCATGCCGCGGGTTTCCGCGATTTCTGCGGGCGTGATCGCCATCCTTGCGCTCCTATCTGCCAAAACGAGCATAGTCTTGTCTATTCTAACGTGCCGCACGTGCCAAGTGGCGCATGCGGCACGTTTTGGTGCTCGGTTGTTTCTGTTGTGTTACTGCCCAAAGACCTCTTCGGCGATACGAGCGCTTTCGGCGGCGTCCTTGGCGTAGTAGTCCGCGCCGATCTGCTTGGCGTATTCGGGGGTGAGTACGGCGCCGCCTACGATGATCTTGACGCCCGGAACCTCGGCATGGAGCAGCTTGATGGTCTCCTCCATGGCGACGACCGTGGTAGTCATAAGCGCCGAGAGACCGACGAGCTTGATGTCGCGCTCCCGTACGGTCTTGAGCACCTCCTGCGGGTCGACGTCGCGGCCTAGGTCAAAGACGGTATAGCCGTAGTTATCGAGCAGCATCTTGACGATGTTCTTACCGATGTCGTGGATGTCGCCTTTGACGGTGGCCACGCAGATTTTGCCCTTGTCGGCAATCTCGCCGGCGGGCATCAGGCGCTTGATGGTGTCAAAACCCACACGCGCGGCCTCGGCCGAGGCCATGAGCTGCGGCAAGAAGAACTTGCCCTGGTCAAAGAGGACTCCGACCTCGTCGAGGGCGGGGATAAAGTGGTTGTTGATGAGGTCCATGGCGTCGTGGTCTGCCAGCAGACGCTCGGTCTCGGCCGCGATCTCACCTTTGCGGCCCGAGACGACCATGTGGCGAATCGGGTCGTCGTTGCCGTCGGTGCCGGTGGTGCCAGCAGCGGGCGCGGCGTCGGTCGATACCGCCTGGGCCGCCGCCGGGTTCGCGGCGATCTTGTACGGATCGGTCCAGCCGGCGTAGCGCTCGATGTATCCGGTCGAGCCCTCGTCCTCAACGCTCAGGACGCGATAGCTGTAGACGGTATCCATAAAGCGCTTGGAGCCCGGGTTCATGATGGGGGCGTCCAGGCCCGCGCCGAAGGCGGCAGCCAAAAAGACCGAGCCCAGCAGCGGGCGGGCGGGCAGACCAAAGCTGATGTTCGACACGCCGAGTGCACATTTGACGCCCAGGCGCTCCTTGCACAGGGACATGGCGCGCAGGATCTGCTCGGCCTGGCGCTGGTTGGTCGAGGCGGTCATGACCAGGCAGTCGATGAGGATGCGGTCCGGTCCGATGCCGTAACGGGCAGCCTCGGCCACGATGCGCTCGGCGATGGCGAAGCGAGCCTCGGCGGTATCGGGAATGCCGCCTTCGTCGAGCGTGAGGCCGACGACGTTGGTGCCGTAATGGGCGACCAGCGGGAAGATCTCATCCATGATTTGCTGTTTGCCATTGACCGAGTTGATGATGGGCTTGCCGGCGTAGCGGCGCACGGCTGCCTCGACGGCTGCGGGGTCGGTGGAGTCGATCTGCAGCGGCAGCAGCGTGGAGCCCTGGAGCTGCTCGGTCGCCTGTTGGATGATCTTGACCTCGTCGATCTCGGGCAGGCCCACGTTGACGTCCAGGATGTCGGCGCCCTGTTCCTGCTGGCTGATGCCCTGGCTCACGACGTAGTCTAGGTCGCCGTCGCGCAGGGCCTGTTGCAGGCGCTTTTTGCCGGTGGGATTGATGCGCTCGCCGATGACGGCGATCTTGTGGCCGTCGCAGGGGAGGTCCACGACCGTCTGGGCGCTCGTGACCGACATACTGGGCTTGCGGTGACGCGGGCCGGGTGTGTGGTTGTCGATAAGCGTGCGCAAGGCCGCCATGTGCGCCGGCGTGGTTCCGCAGCAACCGCCCACGACGCTCACGCCGTCGGCGATCATGCCGGCGACGGCCTTGGCGTATTCGGGGGCCTGGATGTCAAAGACGGTGTTACCGTCGTCGTCCACGCGGGGCAGTCCCGCGTTAGCCTGCACCATAACGGGCTTGTCGGTAACGGTGAGCATACGTGCGGCGAGCCCTCGGAGCTCGGCCGGGCCCTGGCTGCAGTTGATACCCAAAACGTCAGCGCCGATGGCGTCGAGCGTGATGGCGGCAACCTCGGGACTCGTACCCAGGAAGGTGCGACCGTCTTCCTCAAAGGTCATGGTGGCAAAGACGGGCAGGTCGGAGTTCTCGCGGCAGGCGAGGACGGCGGCCTTGATCTCGGCAAGGTCGGTCATGGTCTCGATAATAAAGAGGTCCACGCCCGCGTCGACGCCGGCGCACACTTCCTCGGCAAAGAGGTCATAGGCCTCGTCAAAGCTCAGAGTACCCAAGGGGCGAAGCAGCGCACCGATGGGGCCGATGTCGCCGGCGACGTAGCGGGCACCGGCCGCGCGGGCGCAGGCGACGGCGGCGGCAAAGACATCTGCCACGGTGGCGGCACCGTCGAGCTTGTGGGCGTTGGCACCAAAGGTGTTGGCGGTGATCACGTCGCAGCCGGCCTCGACGTACTGACGCTGAATATCGGTAATGACCTGGGGCTCCTCAAAGTTGAGCAGCTCGGGCAGGGCGCCGGCCTTCATGCCGGCCGCCTGCAGCATGGTACCCATGCCGCCGTCGAACAGCAGGTGCCCCGTGCCCTCGATGGCGGCGCGCAGGCGATCGTCCTTAATGCGAAGGTCGTCGATCGTGCGCGTCTTGTATGCAGTGCCATTGCGGCGTGCGGCATCAACGGGCGCCGCCAGCGCGGCGCCGTCCAGATTATGGGTGATAAGCGGAGTAAACATCGATGAGCTCCTAATGGCTGGAATAGCAGGTGGTGTGGGCGGCGCGGAAGCGGCAGTGCTCGCGCATGTGGCAAATATTGCAGGTGGGGCGGCTCTGGGCGTCGTGGACCTCGCCGTCAAACAGACCAATCACTGCGGTCACGCTCTTAGTGGGCATGAGTAGGCTGGTGGGTGTGACGGTAAGCCCGATGAGCCGTGTGGCGTTGAGTGCAGCTACGATTGAGCGCTGAGCCGCAAGCGGGCAGTCGCCGTAGCCGGGACTAAAGCGCCAGTTACCGGCGAGTCCGTGTGCGGCGGCCGCAGCCTTGACCTGTTGGTCCATCTGCTCGACGGCGGCCTCTACATAGGCGGAGCATGCGGCATCGAGCACGGCTCCCTCTAGGGGTTGCTGGGCTCCCGTGGTGCGCAGACGACGCTCGGCGTCCATGCCGAGGGTGCACGCCATGAGTGCGGCAAAGCGGGCGTCTTTAAGGTGGCGGTAGATATCGCGGCCCCGCAGCTCAACGTTGGTGCCAACCAGACGGATGCTGGGCTCTCCCTGCTCATCGACGCTCGTGGCATCGATGGCAAATACGCGGCGCACACCACGGGGTTCAATGTCCAGTTCCAGACGCTCAACAACAAGCTCAATACGCTGCGACAGCTCGGGCTCAATCTGCTGGCCGCCGTAGCCCAGATACCGCAGCATCTCGGCACGGTCGACACGAGGGTGGTGGGCAGCGTCGATACGGTAAAGCGCCGGCGACGCAAGGTCGGCCGGCACTTCAACAACGGTTATATCGGCGTGCGGTTTTTCCATTACCCCAGGCGCTCCATAATGGTCGCGGCGATTGCAGGACGGTTCATAGTGTACAGGTGCAGACCGTCGGCACCGTGCTCCTTGAGGTCGCAAAGCTGATGGGCGGCATAATCTACACCGGCCGCCTGCAGGCTCTCGGGGTCGTTCTCGTACTTGGCGAGAATCTTGATGACGGGGGAGGGCAGCGACGCGCCGCACATAAAGACCATGCGGCTGATCTGCGACTTGCCCATAAACGGCATGATGCCCGCGGTAATGGGCACGGTGATGCCGGCCTTGTCGGCAAGCTCGCGAAAACGGTAGAAGCACTCGTTATCAAAAAAGAGCTGCGTCACAAAGAAGCTCGCGCCGGCGTCCTGTTTTTGCTTGAGGTATTCGACCGAGGCGTTGAGATCCTCACAGGCAATGTGGCCCTCAGGGTAGGCTGCGGCGCCCACGCAAAAGCCGGCGTTGACGAGCTCAGGGATGAGGTCGCGGGCGTAGGCGTAGTCCGAGGCGGGCTTGTCGTCCTCGGTCGCGCCGGCGGGAAGATCACCACGCAGGGCCAGCACATTTTCAACGCCGGCGGTGCGATACTCGTCGATCTTGGCGGCGATGTCGGTGTGGGTGCGGCCCACGCAGGTGAGGTGCGCTACCGAGGGCGTATCGAATTCGCTCGAAATCATATGCGCGATGGGGGCGGTGGTGGCACCGTTACCCGAGCCGCCGGCCGAACAGGTGACCGAGACAAAGCTCGGCGAAAGCTTGCACAGATTGCCTGCCACTTTGCGAGCCGTGTCGAGGGTCAGCTCGCCCTTGGGCGGGAACATCTCAAACGAAACGGGTGCGGTGCCCTGGGATGCCGCCTGCTTAAAAAGCTCGTCGACGCGCATATCGTGCTCCTTTAGATACGTAATAGTGCGATGTGTTGTAAGGATTCTACAGCACCACTGTGCCACGACGGAGTTTCACTCGCTATTTGGGGATACCAATCGAAAATGCTTCGCTATCGGCAATTCCTATAACAGGGCGGTCAATGTAGGATGGGGCTATATTGAATGGTATCTGATACGAAATACCAGTTAATAAAGCCCCGTCCCAAATTGACTACCCTTAAACCATGGGGAGAGGTCTGCAATTTATGCAGTTGATTGGCTGTTGAGGGTGGCAACGCCGCCTCGATAGGGTAACCTCAATGATTGGTTTCGCGACGGCAACATAACGGTAATGTCGCGGAAACACGGCGAGTCTAAGCTATGACTCGTTCGTTAGTAATCAACACCGCTTCTCACGCGGTGCCGATACGAAGGGAGTTCCGTATGGCCGAACTTACTGACCGCTTCGGGACCATGGTGTTCTCTGAGGAAGTCATGAAGGACTACCTCCCCAAGGACATTTGGAAGCGCCTTGCTGCAACCCTCGAGGGCGGTGAGCCGCTCGACCTGGATGTGGCCAACGCCGTTGCCCATGCCATGAAGGTCTGGGCCATCTCCAAGGGCGCGACGCACTACGCGCACTGGTTCCAGCCGCTTTCGGGCATTACTTCCGAGAAGCACGACAGCTTCCTGGAGCCCAACCACGACGGCACCGCCATTACCAAGTTTACGGGCAAGAACCTTATCCAGGGCGAGCCCGATGCCTCGAGCTTCCCCAACGGCGGCCTGCGTGCTACCTTCGAGGCCCGTGGCTACACCGCTTGGGACCCCACCAGCCCCGCCTTTATCAAGGACGATGTCCTGTGCATCCCCACGGCTTTCTGCTCCTACACGGGCGAGGCCCTGGACAAGAAGACCCCGCTGCTGCGCTCCATGACCGCGCTCTCGCGTGAGTCTAAGCGCGTTTTGGCGCTGTTCGGTAAGACCCCCAAGAAGGTCGTTCCTTCCGTGGGCGACGAGCAGGAGTACTTCCTGATCAAGAAGGACGCTTACCGCAAGCGCAAGGACCTGGTCATCACCGGCCGCACCCTCTTTGGTGCTGCTCCATGCAAGGGCCAGGAGCTCGAGGAGCACTACTTTGGCGCTATCCGCCCCACCGTCTCGGCCTATATGAAGGACCTGGACGATGAACTGTGGGCGCTTGGCATTCCCGCCAAGACCAAGCACAACGAGGTTGCTCCCTGCCAGCATGAGCTCGCACCGGTCTATGGCGAAGTCAACGAGGCCATCGACCAGAATCTGGTCATGATGGAGAAGATGAAGCTCATCGCCTCCCGCCACGACTTGGTCTGCCTGCTGCACGAGAAGCCCTTCGAGGGCATCAACGGTTCGGGCAAGCACAACAACTGGTCGCTTGGCACCGAGTCCGAGAACCTGCTCGACCCGGGCGACACCCCGCTCGACAACCTGCAGTTCATCGTTTTCCTCACCGCGGTGATCGAGGCCGTCGATAACTATCAGGAGCTCCTGCGTGCCTCCGTTGCCTCGGCCGGCAACGATCATCGTCTGGGTGCCAACGAGGCTCCTCCGGCGATTATGTCCATCTTCCTGGGCGACCAGCTTACCGAGGTCGTCGAGAAGATTATCGATGGCAAGGCTTCCGTCCATGCCACGCGCGGCGTGCTTGACCTGGGCGCCGATACCCTGCCCAAGCTGATGCAGGACAACACCGACCGCAACCGCACCTCCCCGTTCGCCTTCACCGGCAACAAGTTCGAGTTCCGTGCCTGCGGCTCCGAGCAGAACGTCTCCGACTCCAACCTGGTGCTCGATGCCGCCGTGGCCAAGTCGCTCAAGTCCTTCGCCGACGCACTCGAGGGTACGCCCGAGGATAAGTTCCAGGACGCCGCGCTCGAGTACTGCAAGAAGGTGCTGACCGATCACCAGCGCATCCTGTTCTCCGGCGACGGTTACTCCGACGAGTGGCCCATTGAGGCCGAGAAGCGCGGCCTTGCCAACAACAAGACCACGGCCGACGCCCTGCCCGCCTTTGTTTCCGATAAGGCCATTGCGCTCTTTGAGGAGACGGGTGTCCTGACCAAGGCCGAGGCCCAGTGCCGTTACGACTGCAAGCTCGAGAAGTACAACAAGCTCATGAACATCGAGGCTACCACGATGGTTCGCGAGGCGCGTCGTACCTATCGCCCGGTCATTACCGCCTACGCCACCAAGGTCGCTAAGGGCCTCGAGACTATTCGTGCTGCCGGTGCTGAGGCCGCCATGCAGTGCGAGCAGAACACGCTCAACAAGCTCTGCAACGGCATCACCGCCATCAACGACTCCATCAAGGCGCTCGACGCCGTGCATCAGAAGGCCGAGGCCCTCGATGGCCAGGAGCAGGCCAACGTGTATGCACACGAGGTCGTTCCCGCTATGGATACGCTGCGCGCCGCCGTGGATGCCATGGAGGAGATTGTGGCCGCCGACTACTGGCCGGTCCCGACCTACGACGACATCCTGTTCTACGTGTAACAGACACGTTTGATTTTGCGTGCGAAGGGGTCTCGCCTGTGCGAGGCCC